>JACQFK010000466.1 GCA_016200125.1 Planctomycetota bacterium | reverse complement strand
GCAGTCGCGGCTTGACAAGGTGCAGGCGACGCTCTCGGGCGGCCTGATGCGCGACCTTCAAAACCGTTTCCAGGTCCGGTTGTACCGCTTCTCGTCCAGGCTCGACCGCGTCGAAAACACGACTCAGCTCGCAGCCAACGGCGCCGCCACCCGATTGGGGGAGTCGCTGGCGGGAATCCTGCGGGAGACGAGCACGCTGCCGCTGGGAGGCGTGGTGGTGTTTTCCGACGGGGCCGACAACACCGAAGGCCTGGACCGCGCGTTGATGGCCGAAATCCGCCAGAAGAAAATCCCCATCCACACGGTCGGCGTAGGGCGCACCGAAATCCCTCATGATGTCGAGCTGACCGACGTCGCGCTGCCGGCGCGCACGCTGCCCGGCTCCCGCCAGGCCCAGTCCTTCTTCCGCCACTGCGAGGGGGGTTTCTGCTCCGAGTATCCGATCTCGTAGGCGGCCTCGATCCGGGCCCAGGCGTCGCGGGACTCCAGTCCCTCGAGGACCGGAAGTCCGAAGGCCCCCACGAGGCCGCCGATGCAGCGCGCGGTGTAGGCCCCGCGGCTGAAGCCAAACAGGTAGACGGCGTCGCCGGGCGCGTAGTGGCTCGCGATCCAGGCCCAGCCGCTCTTGATGTTCTTGTCCAGCCCGTCGCCGAAGACGCCGCCGGCCGTCCGGGCGAGGAAGGAGCCCTCGGTGCCGACGCCCGGGTGGTAGTACTTGACCTGCTCGTTGCCCGCCGCGTCCTGGTCCGCGACCGCGTTGCAGATCTTCACGACGTTGGTCGGCGCCGGGAGGTTGTTCTCCTCCTGGGACGCCGTGTTCCAGGTGCCGTCGCAGCAGACGACGAGTCGCTTCATCTCGGATCTCCCCCCGTCCCCGGTCGCGTGCAGATCCTAGTTCAGGTTCTTTGGGGCGGTCAACAGGATTCGTTTGCTAGAATCGCGGGCGTGGACCATCCCGCCCCGCGCCGTCCCGGCTGCCTGCGGATCCTCGTCCGGGGCGCGCTGATCCTCTTCGCCGCCGGCCTCGGCGTGCTGGCCTGGGACGTGTGGCAACTGCAGGCCCTCCGGCCGCCGGCCGACTGTACGTTCGAAGGCTTTCTCCGGAGCGGCCGCGAGGGCTCGATCCTGATCGACGCCGCCGGCGACCGCCTCTACTGGACCGCGCGCCCTGCGAAGACGCTGATCCGCTACACCGACCACGTATACGAATTCAATCGCGCGGGCCTGCTGGTCAACTGGACCCCCGGCACGGGCGACGGCAAGGGGATGCTCGCCGACGCCCCGGTGCGCAAGCGCGGCGCGCCCGCGACCCTCGAGCAGGCGCGGGCCTGGATGCGGAAGCCATGACGGCTCCCGCCGAGCCCCCGCGCCTCGAGCGTCGCCTCGGGCTCGTCCAGGCCACCGCGCTCAACATGACCAACATGATCGGGATCGGCCCCTTCATCACGATCCCGATCCTGATGTCGTCCCTCAACGGCGGCGGCCCCCAGGCGATGATCGGCTGGCTCGTCGCGATCCTGGTCACGATCCCCGACGGCATGATCTGGAGCGAGCTCGGCGCGGCCATGCCCGGGACGGGCGGCAGCTACGGCTATCTCCGGGAAGGATTCGGCCGCGAGACCTGGGGTCGGATGGTGGCGTTCCTGTTCATCTGGCAGTTCATCCTGAGCGGTCCGCTCGAGATCGCCTCCGGCTACATCGGCTTCAGCCAGTACCTGACCTTCCTCTGGCCGGGCATGACCCCCCTCGAAGGGAAGCTCGTCATGGCCGCGCTCGGACTGATTGTCATCCTGCTCCTCTACCGCTCCATCGCGTCCGTCGGGACCCTGTCGGTGGTCCTCTGGGTCGTGACCCTGGTCACCGTGGCGGCGGTGATCGTGACCGGCGCGATCCACTTCAGCGCGAAGCGCGCCTTCGACTTTCCACCGGGCGCCTTCCAGTTCTCCTGGGGCGCCCTGCTCGGCCTCGGCGCCGCGTCGCGCGTGGGCATCTACGACTACCTGGGCTACTACAACATCTGCTATCTCGGCGAGGAGGTGAAGGATCCGGGCCGCGTGATTCCCCGCTCGATCACGATCAGCCTCGTGGGCGTGGCGCTCATCTACCTGGCCGTGAACTTCTCGATCATCGGCGTCGTCCCCTGGCGGGAATTCGTCCCGGCGGGCGATCCGCCGGCGCCGGTGGCTTCCGCGCTCATGAACCGGATCTACGGACATCCGACGGCCGCCGTCTTCACGGTTCTGGTCCTGGCCACCGCGCTGGGCTCCGTCTTCGCGCTCCTCCTGGGCTACTCCCGGATCCCCTATGCCGCGGCGCAGGATGGGACCTTCTTCAAGGTCTTCGGCCGGGTCCACGGCGAGAAGCATTTCCCCCACGTCTCGCTGGTCGTGATGGGCCTGATCTCCATCGTCTGCACGCTGCTTCCCCTGGGCGCCGTGATCGACGCGCTCCTGACGACGCGGATCCTCGTGCAGTTCATCGGACAGATCGTCGCGGTCACCCTGCTCCGCCGCCGGGCGCCGCAGATGGAGCGGCCCTACCGCATCTGGCTGTATCCGATTCCGGCCCTGCTCGCGCTGGTCGGATGGGTCTTCGTCTTCGCGACGAACGACGGCAGGACCCTGCTCCTGGGGCTGGGGAGTCTCGTCCTGGGCCTGATCTTCTTCCTGATCTGGTCCCGCGCCACGCGGCGCTGGCCCTTCGCCGTCCGCCCGGGCTGAAGATTTCAGTCCTTCTTCGCCGTCCTCAGCCACTGGCCCTTTCCCGTCACCTCGCGGACCTCCAGGCGCCGGATCGTGGCGCCGCCGTCCCAGGTGCCCAGTCCCAGGGCCGCCGGATCGGGAAGCTTCCAGTCGCGGTTCATCGAGACGCCGTCGTAGGTGTCCAGCCGGCTCATGGGCTGGCCGTCGCAGAAGGATTTCACCCCGCTCTTCCGGACCTCCACGAGGACCGTGTACTCGTGGTTCAGCTGGATCGGCGTGTCGAAGCGCTTCACCGAGACGTTCTTGTTGAAGTCCTCGCCGCGGACCTTCTCGAATCCGAAGTAGCCGTCCCGCTGCATGACGAGCGTAAAGGGATCTCCCGAACGGGTGAGAATCAGATTGACGCACCAGTTGGTGCTGTGGCGTGCGAAGACGAAGCGGAGATCGTATTCCTCCGGCGGACGGTACGCGATCTGGAGCCGCGCGGGCTTGCCGCCTTCCGACACGAGGAGTTCCGGAGTCCGGCTCCAGTTCCCCGAGACGACGTCCTTCGGCACGTCGACGACGGGGAGAAGGGAAATCGCCGCCTTCCAGGGATCCTCGGGCTGCGGCGCAAGCTTCTCGCGCAGCTTCTTGAGCGCCAGATCTCGGCCCTGCCCGGCGCGGACGTTGTCCGCCTCCCGGCCGGCCGCACGGCTGTACGCGACGAGCGCCTCCTCCGCCTTCCCTTCCGCCAGCAGGCGGTCCCCGAGCGCCAGGTCGGCCTCGACATTCGCGCGCCAGGGCTTCCACCGCTGAAGCGCCCCCCCGGCCAGGGCCAGCAGGATCGCGGCCGCCAGGGACCCGATCACCCAGCGATTCAACCTGGCATCGGACACCCGGAAGTCCTTCCCCCGGAGCCAGCGGGTGAGATCGGCCGCGAACTGCTCGGCCGTCGCATAGCGGTTCCCGGGATCCTTCGCCAGGGCCTTCATGCAGACGCCTTCCAGCGTCTTGAAGTGGATCGGGTTGATCTGGACGCTCGTGATCTTCGAGGGGGGAACGACCGGATCCTTGGACGTCTTGACCATGATCTCCATCGGCGTGGAGCCGCTGAAGGGCAGCTTCCCCGTCAGGATCTCGTAGAGCATGACGCCCATCGAGTAGATGTCGGTCCGCCGGTCGACGGTCTTCACCCCCGACGCCTGCTCGGGGCTCATGTAGGCGGGCGTGCCGACCGCGAGGCCGCCCTCGGTGTAGGACGCCTGGATGCTCCGGCCGACCAGCTTGGCCAAGCCGAAGTCCATCACGTGCGGCTGGTTGTCGTCGTCGACGAGGATGTTCGCCGGCTTGAGGTCCCGGTGGATCACCCCGTGCTCATGGGCATGATGGACGGCCAGGGCGATGTCCCGCAGGAGCGTGGTCGGACGTCCGATCGTGACGGAGCCCTTCTTGCACCACTTGTCCATGGGGACGCCTGCGACGAACTCCATGGCGAGGTAGCGGCGTCCGTCGGCCACGCCGGCGTCGTAGACTCCGACGATGTTCGGATGCTTGGGAAGGTTGGCGCAGAGCCGGGCTTCCCGCAGGAACCGCTCTTCCTCGAGCTTCGACTCTTCGGGGTGAGCGTTCGGGCTCGTGATCAGGAGCTTGAGGGCGACCTTGCGCTGAAGCTCGGAGTCGAAGGCCTCGAAGACCCGGGCCATCGCCCCGCGCCCGGCTTCGCGGACGACGCGATACTTCCCCACCTGGGAGGGCGCCGAGTCCGGGGCCGCGGCCGCCGGACGGACCGCGGTCTCCCGGGCCGCATGCAGGAGCTCCAACTGGTCGCGCGTGAGGAAGCCCCTGGCCAGCAGGATCGCGTCGAGCGGGCGGTCCCCGGACCTCGACTGCTCGATGAGCGCGTCCCTCAGCTGTTCGGGGGTGATGAACCCGCGCTTGAGCGCCAGATGGCCGATCGCAATGCCGAGGGAGTTGCCCGCGGGATCCTGCTGCTCGCTCACCTTGGTCCCCATCATAGCCGGGAGCGCGCCCGATGACCTCAAGAACCGGATGACGGGCGCCGCCGGCCTGTCACAATTTCACGGCCTCCCGCTATGGAGGGGCGTGAACAGCTGCGCGGTGGACCGCTGCGGGCGCCTGAAGGACCGGGTGCGTCACCTGGCCCGGCGCTTCGCGGGCTCGGTGATGCTGGCGTCCCAGCTGGAGCCGCTCGTCCGCCTCCTGGAGCAGCCCTCCGAGCCGGCGGTCGCGGAGGCCGTCGCGCGCCTGCGCGAGCTGAGCGAGATCTCCCCCGTCATCCGGACGGCGATGGAGGAGTACGACCGGAAGGAGAGCTTGGACCGGGCCGAGGCCTTCCTCGCGGACCTGGCCGAGGACCGCAGCAGCGCGCCCCCCGAGATCGTCCCCCTCATCGACCAGTACATCGCGAGGCTGCGCGAGCTGATCGCCCGCTCCTGGCAGCAGAAGACCGCCCGCCGCGAGATCGACGCCCACGTCATGCAGGTCCGCCTCTCCTACTCCCAGGATCTCGACCGCATCCTCCAGGGTCTCCGGCCGAACCTCGCAGGATAGGGGAGCCGCCGCTATAATCGGGGCCATGCCCGACCCGTCCGCCGAACGGCCCGAGCCGCGGGACCCCAAGGAAGCGGACATCGTCCCCAGCTACGACGTGCGCAACTGCATGGTCTGCGGGAAGCCGATGGAAGGGCGCAAGTGCAAGTACGTCTGCCGCAGCTGCGGCACGATGATCGATTGCTCGGACGCTTACTAGGAGACCCCATGATCCACATCATCGTCCGCATCGAGCCGAAGCCCGACAAGGTGGAGGCCTTCCTGGAGCTGGCCACCTACGACGCCCGCAACTCGCGCAAGGAGCCGGGCTGCCTGCGCTTCGACGTCCTGCGCCAGAACGACAACCCCGCGCGCTTCGCGTTCTACGAGGTCTACAAGGACGAGGACGCGGTGAAGGCCCACCAGCAGACGGAGCACTACGCCCGCTGGCGGCGCGAGATCGAGGCGCTCCAGGCCGTGCCGCGCAGCGCCGACAAGTTCAGCACCGTGGACCCGTCGCCCTACGCGTGAGCTACTCCTTCCTCACGCCGCCCGAGATCCTGTTCGGCCACGACCAGAGCGCGAAGACGCTCGACGTGGCGCGCCGCTTCGGCTCGCGAATCTTCCTGGTGACCGGCGGCCGCTCCTTCGAGACGCTGTCGGTCGCGAAGCTGCTCTTCGGCATCCCCCGCTGGAGCGTCTCCGGCGAGCCCGACGTCGCGACGGTCGACGAGGGCCTGCGGCTCTGCCGCGAGGCGGGCGCCGACGTCGTCGTGGCCGTGGGCGGCGGCAGCGCGCTCGACGCCGGGAAGGCGGTCGCGGCCGTCGCGCCCAACGAGGGCGGCATCCGCGACTACCTGGAGCAGGTGGGCGACCGCAAGCTGTCGAAGCCCCCGCTGCCCTTCATCGCCGTGCCCACGACGGCGGGCAGCTGATCGGAGGCGACGAAGAATGCCGTGATCCGCGTTCCCGACCTCAAGGTCAAGCGCTCCATCCGCCACGACCAGCTCATGCCGCGCGTGGCGATCGTCGATCCCGAACTCTCGGCCGCGGCCCCGCGCCCGGTCGCGGCCTCCGCGGGACTCGACGCCTTCACCCATCTCCTCGAGGGCTACGTCTCGACCGGCGCCACGGCGATGACCGACGCGCTGGCGCTCCCGGGGATCCGTAAGGCGGCGCGCGGGCTCCGCACGCTCGCCGAGGGCAAGCCGACGGCGGAGTCGCAGGAGTCCATGGCGCTCGCGAGCCTCTGGGGCGGCATCGTGCTGGCGAACGCGGGGCTGGGCGCGGTCCACGGGCTCGTCGCCCCGCTGGGCGGCCGCTGCGCCATTCCGCACGGCACGGGCTGCGCCTGCCTGCTCGTGGAGACGATGACCGTCAACCTCGCGGCCCTCCGGGCCCGCGCCCCGCGGAGCCCCGCCCTCGAGCGCTACGACAAGGTCGCCCGCCGGCTCTCCTTCGACTCGCCCGAGAAGCTGGCCGAGGGGCTCGCGTCGCTCCGCCGCCTGCTCGGCGTGGGGACGCTGGCGTCCTACGGGCTGACGAAGGACGACATCGGGCCGATCGTGAAGGCCTCACGCGGGGGCAGCATGAAGTACAACCCGATCGAACTCACGGAAGCCGAGCTGGAAGGGATCGTCACGGCGGCGATGGGCTAGTTCCGCCGCCTTAAAACTTCCCGTGATATACTCCCGCCATGGCCCGGGTCTCCTGCGCCTGCGGAAATTCCTTCAGCGCTCCTCCCGGCGACGCCATCTGTCCCGGATGCGGGGCGATCACCGAGGTCGCCGAGGAGAAGATCCGGGTGAAATGCGCCTGCGGCGCGGCCATCGCCGCCCCCCGCGCTTCGCCGGCCGGAAGGTGAAGTGCCCAAAGTGCGCGCAGCCGGTGCAGCTATCCGCGGCTGAAGCGGAGATCGATTTCGCCGTCCCGCCCGATCCCGGGCCGGCTCCGTCGGCGCTGCCCTCGTCGCCCCGCGCCGGAGAGCCGCGCGCGGCCCTCCCCCGGGCGCGGACCCTGCCTCCTCCGCCGCCGGCGCCCCTGAACGACGGCTGGCGGACCTACGGCCGCTGGGGGCTCGCCGCCGCCCTGCTGCCGCTGGTCTTCTCCGTCTTCATGGCCAACGACAACCCGATCGAGCGGCTCGCTCACATGGTCGATCGCGATCCCGCGCTGGCAAAGGCGATCGAGACCGTGGAGAACAAGGGCGGGGAGCTGGACGACCTGCTCAGGGTCCTGCCCGATCACCGGATCGAAGGATCCCTCCACTCGCGCGACACGAAGGCCCACTGGCTGTATGCCGCCCTCTCGGCCGGCGCGTTCTGGGGGCTCATCCTGCTCCTCTATCCCCTGGGCCGCGCCTCGTCGAAGGAGATCTGGGCCGCCGGCCTCTTCGTCGGAACCGTCGGGATTCTTCTCCTCCTCGGCCTGCAGTACGTCGCGTCGTGGACGCAGGGGACCTGGATCCGGGGCCGGAGCATCATCGTGATCATCTTCTACATCGTCAAGTTCATCGGCTTCTCCTACCGCGCCGCCCTGGATCCCACGAACAACTTCTTCCTGAGCATGCTCGGCTTCACGTTCGGCGTCGGGCTCTGCGAAGAGCTCTGCAAGGCGCTCCCGCTCTTGTGGCACTTCAAGAAGACGTCGGGGCGCCGGGCGGACACCCTGGACGTGCGGGGGGCGGTCGTCTGGGGGCTGGCGGCCGGGATCGGCTTCGGCGTGAGCGAGGGCATCACGTACTCGGGGGACTCCTACAACGG
>JACQFK010000465.1 GCA_016200125.1 Planctomycetota bacterium | reverse complement strand
GAGGTCGGCGAGGCGGCCCGGCGGCGTGAACAGCTCGCCGGTCTTCTCCATCTCCGCGAGGTAGACCCATTCGATGTCGGTGTCGTCATCGGTCCAGGCGCCCTTGGGCAGGCTCGGCGTATAGGACTCCACCCTGCCGGGCTCCGCGATGTACTTGAACTCGTGCGGCAGCCCGTTCAGGTTGCCGAAGATCTGGCCGAGCAGGCCGCCGCGGATCTTGTCCTCGAGGACGTCGGCCGGCAGATCGGCGGTCTTGCCGTCCGGCACGGCGCCGACCATCAGGAGAGACAGCAACATCCAGCGCTTCATGGATCCTCCGGTTACGAACAAAGAGGGGCGAGATTTCCGGCGGCGTCGAAGACGGCGTCGCGGACGGGGCCGAGCGGCTCGAGGTCGCTCCGCTTCTTCAGCTCCTCCGCGTAGGCCTCCGACACCTCGACCTTCTCGAGCGAGAGGGTGCTCTCGATGCGGACCACGCGGTGCGTCCCGCCGTTCGCCAGAGGGACGGTGTCGAGGATGCGCCGGAGGGCCTCGCGGTCCGTGTCGAAGGACATGGGGATCTTGAAGGAGTTGATGCTCAGGGCCGTGAGCGCGTTCATGCTCGTCGCCGCCGCGTCGATCGAACGCACGAGGCGGGTCGACGCGAAGTCGGCCATGCCGATCCCGATCGCGTTCCCGTGAGACTCGGGCGTGAGGTCGCGGACATAGACGCGGTGCAGGATCGGTTTTGCCGTATGCTCGGCGAGCTTCGAGGAGTAGCCGTGGACGGGGCGGCCGGTGATGTTCGGATCCATCCCCGCGCCGCTGATGTTCTTGCCGATCCAGTCGATGATCAGCAGGTCCGCCTCGTCGAAGGGCAGCCGGGGCATGAGGCGGCGCGCCTCGGCCTGGAGCTCCACCTCGCGGGCCTCGATCTCTTCGGCCTGGATCACCGCGATCCGCGCGGTCTGGTGGAAGGTGTCCTCGAGCATCCCGATCCCCGCGAGGATCGGGACGCGCGGTAGGACGACCTTCGAGACGCTGCGGATGATCCGCTCCATCCCCAGCCGCGAGGCCGCGGCGTGGTAGGACGCCGCGCCGTGCTGCTTGCCGAAGCCGATCGCGATCATCTTCACCAGGCCGCTGCCGAGCGGGGGGCCGAAGTCGGTGTGGGGCTTCACCCGGTTGATGACGACGATGCCGTCGGAATCGAGGGCCTCCTTGCTGAAGCGCACGTCGACGCCGTCCTCGGTCCGGCCCAGCGACACGGTGTCCATCGATGCGCGGAAGGGGACGCCCATCGCCGCCTCGGTCACGCCGTACTCGGCGAGGATCTGGATCTGCCCCTCCGGCGTCGCGCCGCCGTGGCTGCCCATCGCGGGCACGATGAAGGGCTTCGCGCCGGCCTCCTTCAGGATCGCGACGGCTTCGCCGACGACCGCGGCGTAATTCGTGATCCCGCGGCTCCCCGCCCCGACCGCGATGCGCGCGCCGGGCTTCACGGAGGGTCGGAAGGACCTGCGCAGCTCCGCGCGGACGTCGATCGGCGGCGACGCGGGAAACTTCTGACGGACCGGGATCATCCTCAGCACTCGGGCACTCCCAGGCCGGCGGCGCCCGCCTTCGAGGTCACGGCGTCCGGAGCGTAGCGCTGGATCGTGTCGAGCACGAGCCGCGCGCGGTGGATCCGCTCGCGGGTCATGTTGAGCGCGACCGCCTTCACCTGCTCGCCGTAGGGATAGATGTCCGGCGCGTTCCGCAGGCCCATCTTCACGTAGACCGGCGACGCGACGCGGATCATCTCGGGGACTTCGTAGGTCCGGAGGTAGCCGCCGAAGCCGTCGGGCACCTCGACGTAGATGTCGAGCGGCGCCGACACCGCGCCCCGCATCGACGACAGGTGGCCGAGCGAGAGGTCGGGCGAGACGTTGATCGTCCCGGCGCCCAGCGACTCCAGCACGCGGGCCGTCGCGGGATTGGGGACGCTCAGGAGGATCGAGATCTTGAGCACGAGGTTCGCGGGGAGCTCCCCGGACTTCTTCAGCTCCGAGAGGATCCAGAGGAGGCCGAGATCGGCGACGAGCACGCTCCGGAGCCCCAGCGCGCAGCCGCGCTTCACGTCCTCGACGGCGTAGACCAGCTGGGAGCCGCCGCGCAGGTTGCCGCCGATGACCTTCCCCGCCGCCGTGAAGGGCTGCGGCGTCGCGTCGTAGCCGGCGCGGGGCCCCACGAAGAGCGAAAGCTCGATCTTCGCGTCCTTCGCGATGCGGAGCATCTTCGTCAGCTCGGCGTCGGCCAGCATCATGATCCCGCTGCCCTGGCTGGCGCGGTGGACCAGGACCTTCTGCTTGTCGGCCTCCTCGAGGGCGGCGGAGAGGGCCTCGGGGGTCTCGACGCTGGGGATCTCGATCCGGTACTGGGCGCCGTCGGGAAAGCGCTTCGCGGACGCGGGGAGCGAGGCGTCCTCCGCGGCGATGCCGAGCTTCGAAAGGGCGGCGGCGGTCTTCTTCATGCCTTGCTCCTCGAGGCCACTTCCACGCCCCCCGCCCGCTCCAGGTGCTTGATGGCCGCGGAGACGTCCTCCTCGGCCTGGCCCGCCTTGATGCAGGCGCCCAGCACGTCCTTCACCGCGCGGACCGCGGGCATCGACACCCGCAGCGCGTCGGCCGTCTCCAGCGCGAGGCGCATGTCCTTGTCCATGAGCCGGAGCGGGAAGAAGACGCTGAAGTCGCGCTTGAGGATGGGCGGGCCCTTCATCTCGTAGATCCCCGCCCGCGCCCGGCTGTTCATGAGCACAGCATACATCTGATCGGGATCGAGTCCCGCTTTCGTCGCCAGGACCATCCCCTCGTGGAAGGCCTCGAGTTCGCTCGCGATCACCAGGTTGACGACGAGCTTCGCGGTCGCCCCCATCCCCGTGGGCCCCATATAGGTCGTCTTGCCCATGCAGGAAAAGACGTCCTGGACCGAATCGAAGACGGCGCGGTCGCCGCCGACGATGAATCCGAGGTTGCCGCTCTCCGCCTCGTTTTTGCTGCCGAAGACGGGCGCGTCCAGGAGATGCCCCCCTTTCGCCCGCACCCCCTCGGCCATCTTCTGCGTGGAGGGCGGCGAGACCGTGCTCGAATCGATCACCACAGCCCCCTTCTGGAGCGTCGAGAGGAGGCCCTGGGGTCCCTCGAAGCATTCGGCGACGGCCTGGGGGTCGGACAGCATGGTGACCACGATGTCGGCGCCGCGGGCCGCCTCGGCCGGCGTCGCGGCGACCTTCCCGCCGAGCTGGACGACGTCCTCAGCCTTCGCGCGGGTGCGGTTGTAGACCTGCAGCGCGTGACCCTTGCGGATCAGACTTCGGGCCATGCCGCGGCCCATCAGCCCCGTCCCGACGAACCCGATGCGTCGATCCATGAGCGGACCCCTGAATTCTCTTGACTTTCGACATTATGATTGTCGACAATGAGCATGTCAACAGTTTTCGGAGCGCCGATGCAGATCCAGAAGGAAGTGCTGCGCGACAAGATCGGCGACCTGCTCCGGGGACGGATCCTCGACGGCAGCCTCAAGCCCGGGGAGCGCATCGTCGAGCTCACCCTCGCCCGCGAGCTCAACGTCAGCCGCGCCCCGCTCCGTGAGGCGCTCTGGCTGCTCGCCCGCCAGGGCCTCGTCCACTTCCGCGCCCACCACGGCGCCTACGTCACCCAGCTCTCCGCGCAGGACATCCGGGAGATCTTCGAGATCCGCGAGATCCTCGAGGTCCGGGCCGCGCTGAAGATCCGCGCCCGCCTGGATGCGCCCGTCAAGGCCGCCCTCAAGGAGGCGCTCGCCGAGCTCGAGGCCGCCTGCCGGGCCCGCGACCTCCGCCGCTTCTCCGCCGCCGACCTCCGCTTCCACAAGACGCTCTGGGAGCTCGCCGGCAACCGCCACCTCCAGGAGATCCTCAACGACCTCTCGACCCGCTTCTTCGGCTACGAACTGATCCGCGATCTCCCCCACTCCGAGAAGTTCCGCTTCGACCTCATGGCCGATGAGCACCGCAAGATGCTGAAGCTGATCCTCGAGGGCGGCGACCGCGAGATCGAGGCCGGCTTCCGCAAGGTCTTCGCCGGCTTCCTGGACTACGTCCTCGTCCGCTTCGGCGAGAAGCCCCCGGCCCGGCGGGCGGCCGAATGAAGATCCGTCCCCTGCGCTGGTGGATCGGCGGGCTCCTGGCGATCGCGACCGCGCTCAGCTACCTCGACCGACAGAGCTTTCCCGTCGTCGTGAGCGAGGTCCGCAAGGAGATCGCGATCAGCGACGTCGACTACGGCACCCTCACCTCCCTCTTCCTGGTCGCTTACGGGCTCATGTACGCGGGCGGCGGCTGGATCCTCGACCGTCTCGGGACGCGCTGGGGCTACTTCTTCATGATCACCTGGTGGTCCGCGGCGAATTTCTTCACGGGCACGGTCATGTCCATCGCCGGCCTCAAGCTCTTCCGCTTCCTGCTGGGAATGGGCGAGGGCGGCGGCTTTCCCGGCTCCGGCAAGGCGGTCTCCGAATGGTTCCCGCCGCGGGAGCGTTCCTTCGCCTTCGGCCTCTTCAATACCGGCTCCAGCCTGGGGGCGATCGTCGCGGCGCCCGCGCTCGCCTGGATCGCCCACACGCAGGGCTGGCGCTGGGTCTTCTTCGTCACCGGCGCCGCGGGCTTCGCCTGGGCGGCGGCCTGGCTCCTCCTCTACCAGACGCCCGACCAGAGCCGGCACATCACGGTGGAGGAGCGCGACCAGATCCTCGCCTCGCTCCCTCCCCGCTCCCTCGCGGGCGGCCGGATCCGCTGGCTCGACCTCTTCCGCTATCCCCAGGTCTGGGGCCTCATGGCCGCGAAGCTCCTCACCGACTCGGTCTGGTACTTCCTCCTCTTCTGGCTCCCCAAGTACCTCGTCGACGCGCGCGGCTTCAACATCAAGGAGATCGGCTACTACGCGTGGATCCCCTTCGTCTTCGCCGGCGCGGGCAGCTTCCTGGGCGGCGGGCTCGGCAGCCTGCTCATCCGCCGCGGCTGCTCCCTCGACCGCGCCCGGAAGATCACGCTCGGCTCGGCCGCGGCGCTGATGCCCGCCACCACCCTGATCGAGTGGACCCCGGTGAGCCTCGCGATCGTCTTCTACAGCCTGGCGCTCTTCGGCCACCAGTTCTGGTCCGCCAACGTCCAGACCCTGGCCGCCGACCTCTTCCCCTCGCGCATCGTCGGCTCCGTCGAGGGGCTGCTCGGTTCCGCGGGGGCCCTGGGCGCGGCGGCGATCGGGGCCGGCTTCGGCCGGATCATCGCCGGCCACGGCTACTCGATCCCCTTCTTCATCTGCGGCGGCCTCCACGCCGCGGGCTTCCTGATCATCCGCTCCGCCGTGGGCCGGATCGAGCCGGTCCCCCTGAGAGCCTGAGGGGTTCTCCATCCGCGCGACTCTTCCCCATTCGGTATTGCATTCCCCATTCCTTCCCGCTAATATGCCGCACCCCAATTACTTGGATTTCGGACGGAGTTTATGATCGACCAGGCCAAGATCCGCAACATCGGCATCATCGCGCACATCGACTCGGGCAAGACGACCACGAGCGAACGCATCCTCTTCTTCACCGGCCGCACCCACAAGATCGGCAACGTGGACGACGGCAACACCGCGCTCGACTGGATGGAGCAGGAGAAGGAGCGCGGCATCACCATCACGGCGGCCGCCACCGCCGTCGAGTGGAAGGGCCACCGCATCAATCTCATCGACACCCCCGGCCACGTCGACTTCACGGTCGAGGTCGAGCGCTCGCTCCGGGTCCTGGACGGCGCGGTCGCGCTCTTCTGCGGCGTCGGCGGCGTCGAGCCCCAGTCCATGACCGTCTGGCGCCAGGCCGAGAAGTACGAGGTGCCCTCCATCTGCTTCGTGAACAAGATGGACCGCACCGGCGCCGACTTCTTCGACGTCGTCACCAAGATCCAGAAGGAGCTGGGCGGCAACGCCGTCCCCATCGTCCTCCCCGTCGGCAAGAACGAGCAGTTCAACGGGCTGATCGACCTCGTCAAGAACTGCGAAGTGCTCTGGTCCGAGGAGAAGGGCGGGACGACGTTCATCGAGCGCCCCATCCCCGAGGCCTATCGGGAGGAAGCCGCCAAGTGGCGGAAGAACCTCATCGAGAAGGTCTCGGAGCAGGACGAGCAGCTCCTCGAGAAGTTCATGTCGAACATCGAGCCCACGCAGGACGAGATCCGGGCCGCGCTCCGCAAGTCCACGCTCGCGCGCAGCATCAACCCCGTCCTCTGCGGCTCGGCCGCGCGGAACATCGGCATCCAGCGGCTGCTCGACGCCGTGGTCGACTACCTCCCCTCCCCCAAGCTGGAGCAGGGCCCTCTCGCCGCGCTCGCCTTCAAGATCTTCAGCGACCGCCACAACAAGCTGACCTACGTCCGCGTCTACAAGGGCAGGCTGGACTCCGGCTCCTATGTCCTCAACTCCACCCGCGGCACGCGCGAGCGCGTCGGCCGCCTGGTCGAGATGCACGCGAACAAGCCCATCATCCGCGAGTACCTCAACGCCGGTGAAATCGGCGCCGTCATCGGATTCGACAAGACGCTGACCGGCGACACCATCTGCGACCCCGACCATCCCGTGACCCTCGAGGCGATCGAATTCCCGGCGCCGGTGATCTCGGTTTCCATCACTCCCGAGTCGCGCCAGGACAGCGACAAGCTCTCCCTCGCGCTGGCCAAGCTGGCCGAGGAGGATCCGACCTTCGTCATCTCCTTCGACCACGAGACGTCGGAGACGATCATGTCGGGCATGGGCGAGCTCCACCTCGAAATCCTGGTGGACCGCCTGAAGCGCGAGTACGGCGTCTCCGCCAAGGTCGGCCGCCCCCAGGTCGCCTACCGCGAGACCGCCACCGCCGCCGCCGAGGTCGACCACAAGCTCCAGAAGCAGACGGGCGGCAAGGGCGACTTCGCCCGCGTCTGCCTCACCTGCGAACCCCTCGCGCCCGGCGCGGGCTTCGAGTTCGTCAACGACGTCAAGGGCGGCAACGTCCCGAAGGAATACGTCCCGGCCGTCGAGAAGGGCATCGTCGAGGCGATGTCGAAGGGCGTCTACGCGGGCTTCCCCATCGTCGACCTGCGCGTGTCGCTCGTCGACGGCGACTACCACGACGTCGACTCCAGCGAGCGCGCGTTCAACACCTGCGCGTCGATGGCGTTCAAGGAGCTCTTCCGCAAATCGAGCCCGCAGCTGCTGGAGCCGGTGATGTCGGTGAGCGTGATCACGCCGCCCGAGTACCTGGGCTCCGTGAACGGCGACCTCGCCGCCCGCCGCGGCCGCATCGAGGCCATGGAGCAGCGCGGCGTCAACCACGAGATCCGCTCCTTCGTGCCGCTGGGCTCGATGTTCGGTTACTCCACGCAGGTCCGCACGCTCTCGAGCGGCAAGGCCACCTTCACGATGACCTTCGACCACTACGAGCCCGTGCCCTTCAACCTGGCGGAGGAGATCGTCGCCTCGCGCGCCAAGCTGATGGCGACCCGCCGGCTCTAGAAGCGGCCACTTGCTGGATTCCGGATTCCGTAATCCGCTATAATCGCCCTCCCACGGGGGGGTTTGCGGATGACCTCGTTCCTCGAGGAGCAGTTCTCGCTGAAAGGCGAAGTCGCCGTCGTCACGGGCGGCACGGGCGAGCTGTGCGGCGCGATGGCCCAGGCCTTCGCCCAGGCCGGCGCGAAGGTCGTGATTGTCGGCCGCGACGCCGCCAAGGCCGAGCGCCGCCTGGCCGCGATCAAGGAGGCGGGCGGCGAGGCGGTCTTCATCGCCGCGGACGTCACGAAAAAGGCCGAAGTCGAACGCGTCGCCGCCGAGACCCTGAAGAAGCTCGGCAAGCTGACGATCGTGCTCAACGGCGCGGGACCAACTCGCCCACCCCCTTCCTCGACATCTCCGACGAGGAGATGCAGCGCATCCTCGACACCAACTACAAGTCCGTCGTCTTCGGCTGCCAGGTCTTCGGAAAGGCGCTGATCGACCAGAAGCAGGGCGGCGTGATCATCAACATCACGTCGATGTCGGCGATCCGGCCGCTCTCGCGCGTCTTCACCTACAGCGCCACGAAAGCCGCGGTGCTCAACCTCACGATGAACCTCGCGCGCGAATGGGCCCCCCAGGGGATCCGCGTGAACGCCCTCTCCCCCGGGTTCTTCCCCGCCGAGCAGAACCGGAAGATCCTCCAGCCCGAGCGCGTCGCCAAGATCCTCGCCCACACGCCCATGAACCGCTTCGGCGAACCCGGCGAGCTCATGGGCCCGATCGTCTTCCTCTGCGCCCGCAAGGCGGGCAGCTTCGTCACCGGCTGCCACCTCACCGTCGACGGCGGGTTCTCTTCGATGGAATTCTAGAATGAAGATCAAAGACGCCAAGGACGCCGGGCTGGACATGGTCTCGCTCGGCGAATGCATGGTCCGCCTCTCCCCTGCCGGCCGCCAGCGCATCGAGTTCGCGAACGAGTTCGAGGCCTGGATCGGCGGCGGCGAGTACAACGTCGCCTACGCGGTCGCCCGCATGGGGCTGCGCTGCGGCTTGATCTCGCGCCTGCCGGACAACTACGTCGCCTCGATGATCCGGAACCACGCGCGCGGCGGCGGCCTGGACATCGGCGACGTCGTCTGGGTGCCCTTCGACGGCGTGGGCCGCGCCGACCGCGTCGGGCTCAACTTCACCGAGGTCGGCACCGGCGTCCGCGGCAGCGTGACGATGTACGACCGCGGCCACTCGGCGGCGAGCCACATGAAGCCCGGCGAGGTCGACTGGAAGAAAGTCTTCGCGAAGGGCGTCCGCTGGTTCCACACGGGCGGCATCTTCTCCGCCCTCTCGCCCTCCTGCGCCGAGGTGGCCCTCGAGGCCCTCAAGGCCGCCCACGACGCGGGCGTCGTCACCAGCTACGACCTCAACTTCCGCTCCAAGCTCTGGAGCGCGAAGGAGGCCGACGCCGCGACCCAGAAGCTGATCCCCTACATCAAGGTCCTCATCGGCAACGAGGAGGACTTCATCAAGGTGCTCGGCATGAAAATCGAGGGCGTGAAGGAGGACTTCAAAGGCCTCGAGGTCGAGAGCTACAAGAAGATGGTCCAGGAGGTCGTGAAGAAATACCCGACCGTCGAGGGCGTCGGCACCACGCTGCGCGAGGTGGTGAGCGGCCTCGTCAACCACTGGAGCGCCATCTTCTGGTGCGAGGGGAAGTTCTACGAGAGCCGGAAGTACGAGAACCTCGAGATCGAGGACCGCGTGGGCGGCGGCGACGGGTTCGCGGGCGGCGTCATCTACGGCCTCCTCTCCGGCAAGGGCCCCCAGGAGGCGGTGGAATACGGCGCGGCCCACGGCGCGCTCGCCCAGTCGACCCGCGGCGACACCTCGATGGTCACGCTCGAGGAAGTGGAGCACGTCGTCAAGGGCGGCAGCGCGAGGATCAAGAGATAGCCATGGCCAAATCGCAGATCGGACTGGTCGGCCTCGCCGTCATGGGCGAGAACCTGGCGCTCAACATCGAGCGCAACGGCTTCCCCATCACGGTCTACAACCGCTCCGGGGACAAGACCGACGCGTTGCTCGCGGGCCGCGCGAAGGGGCTGAAGTTCAGCGGCGCGAAGACGGTGCAGGAGCTGGTGGGCTCCCTCGAACGGCCGCGCCGCATCATCCTCATGGTCAAGGCGGGCGCGCCGGTGGACGACATGATCGGCCAGCTGACGCCGCTCCTCGAGGCGGGCGACATCATCATCGACGGCGGCAACAGCCATTTCAGCGACACGCGGCGCCGCGACGCGGCGGTCAAGGCGAAGGGCTTCCGCTTCGTCGGCTCCGGCGTCTCGGGCGGCGAGGAGGGCGCGCTCTGGGGCCCCTCGCTCATGCCGGGCGGCCCGAAGGACGCCTACGAGAAGATCCGCCCCGTCTGGGAGAAGATCGCCGCGAAGGTGAACGACGGGCCCTGCGTCACCTACATCGGCCCCGACGGCGCCGGCCACTTCGTCAAGATGATCCACAACGGGATCGAGTACGGCGACATGCAGCTGATCGCCGAGAGCTACGACGTCCTCCGCCAGCTCCTCGGCCTCGAGGCGCCGCAGCTCGCCGACATCTTCGCCGACTGGAACAAGGGCCAGCTCGACTCCTTCCTGATCGAGATCACCGCGAAGGTCCTCCGCAAGAAGGACGCCGAGACCGGCCGCTGGCTGGTCGACCTCATCCTCGACAAGGCCGGCCAGAAGGGCACCGGCAAGTGGATGAGCCAGATCGCGCTCGACCTGGGCGTCCCCATCCCCACGATCAACGCCGCGGTCGAGGGCCGAATCCTCTCCGCGTTCAAGGACGACCGCGTCAAGGCGAGCAAGGTGCTGACGGGCCCGAAGCGCGAGCCCTACAAGGGCGACCCGAAGGCGCTGATCGACGCGGTCCGCGACGCGCTCTACGCGTCGAAGATCTGCTCCTATGCGCAGGGCATGGTGATGATGAAGGCGGCCGGCGACGAGTACAAGTGGGGCCTCGACCTGGGCGAGATCGCCCGGATCTGGAAGGGCGGCTGCATCATCCGGGCGCAGTTCCTCGACCTGATCAAGAACGCCTTCCGAAAGAACCCCTCGCTGCCCAACCTGCTGCTGGACGACCACTTCAAGGCCTGGGTGACCGAGGCCCAGCCCCGCTGGCGCCACGTGGTCCAGACGGCGCAGGCGCAGGGGATCCCGGTGCTGGCGATGAGCTCCAGCCTCGCCTACTATGATTCGGTGCGCGCGGAGCGGCTCCCGCTGAACCTCACGCAGGCCCAGCGCGACTTCTTCGGCGCCCACACCTACGAGCGGGTCGACAAGCCCGGCCAGGGGCCCTTCCATACCGAGTGGGGATCATGAGCAAGACGCGCATCCTGATCACGACGACCTCGTTCCAGGACACGCCCGGGCGGCACCACGACCTGCTCCCGGCCGACCAGTTCGACATCGACCGCGCCCGCGGGCCGCTGCCCGAGGCGGAGATCCTGCGCCTCGTCGGCTCGCACGACGCGATCATCTGCGGCGACGACGCCTTCACGAAGCAGGTGCTCCAGAAGTGCCTCCCGAAGCTGCGCGTGCTCTCCAAGTACGGCATCGGCGTGGACAAGATCGACATCCCCGCGGCGACGGAGCTCAAGATCCCGGTCACCTTCTGCCCCGGCGTGAACCACGTCACGGTCGCCGAACACACCTTCGGGCTGCTGCTGTCACTCACGCGCCTCATCCCGCCCCAGGACGCGCAGATCAAGAAGGGCGAATGGAAGCGGTCGACCGGCCGCGAGCTCGCCGGCAAGACGATGGGCATCCTCGGCCTCGGCCGCATCGGCAAGGAGGTCGCCAAGCGGGCGAGGGCCTTCGACATGAACGTCTGCGCCTTCGACCTCTTCTGGGACGAGGCTTTCGCGAAGCAGCACGGCGTCGAGCGCAAGCCGACCGGCGAGGAGGTGCTCCGCGCCTCGGAGGTGGTCTCGCTCCACATGAACCTGACCGACGAGAACAAGGAGTGGTTGAACGCCTCGCGGCTCGCGATGACGAAGCGCGGCGCCTACCTGATCAACTGCGCCCGCGGCGGCCTCGTCCATCAGGGCGACATCGCGGCGGCGCTGAAAAGCGGCCAGCTCGGCGGCTACGGCGCCGACGTGGTCGAGCCCGAGCCCATCGAGAAGACCAATCCGCTGCTCGGCGCCCCGAACGTGGTCCTCACGCCCCATACGGGCTCGCGCACCTACGAAAGCGTCGAGCGCCAGGCCCTGATGGCGGCGGAGAACATGATCCGCGTCCTCGGCGGCCAGGCGCCGCACGCCCAGGCGAACAAGCTCTAGCCGAGCCGGGGGACCACGACCGCGAGCAGCGGCACGACGACGACCATCGAAGCCGTCGTGAAGAGCCAGAGCGTGCCCAGGACCTCCTCGTCGAGCCTCACGAGGTTCGCCCCCACCACGGCCATGAAGGCGACGGGCATCGACGCGCAGACGAGCGCCGTCTGGAGGTGGAGGCCGCGGTAGCCCAGGGCCCAGAGCGCGCCCGACGCCGCGCAGGGGAGCAACGCGAACTTGATCGCGGCGACGCCCAGGCAGAGCGGCAGGCGCCGCCCCAAGGCCGCGCTACGCAGCGTGAGGCCCACCGTGAATCCCAG
>JACQFK010000464.1 GCA_016200125.1 Planctomycetota bacterium | reverse complement strand
GCCGGCGGTCCACGCCGAGCCGTCCTTCGGCGCGCCCTCGTAGGTGTCGTGCCAGACGTCGGCGCACCACTCCCAGAGATAGCCGTGGACGTCGTACAAATTCCAGGGATTCGGCTTCTTCGCACCGACCGGCGGATCGTTGCCCGCCGCGTTGCCCCTGTGCCACCCGTGGGCGTCCAGGTCCTTCACGTCGTCGCCGAACGAGTACTTCGTCGTCGTTCCCGCGCGCGCGACGTACTCCCACTCCGCCTCGGAGGGCAGCCGGATCAGCTGTCCCGCTTCGATGAGCTTCGCCGCCCGCATCAGCTCGGTGGCCTTCCGGCAGAACTCGACGGCCTCGTCGAAGGAAAGCATCTCGACGGAGTTTCGCTTCCCCTTCCAGCGGCTGGGATTCTCGCCCATCACGGATTCCCAGAGATTCTGCGGGACCTCGTAGCGGGCGACCTGGAAGGGGTACGCGATCTTCACTTCGTGGACGGGCGTCTCCGCGGCGCTCCCCATCGTGAAGGCCGCCGGGAACTCTTTCTGCCCGGGCGTGATCGGGAGGAATTCCTCGCGGAAGGTCTTCAGCAGGGTTGCCTGCTGATCTGCCTGTCCCGCGAAAGGGAGCATCGCCAGGAGGATCAAGGCTCGCATGTCCATCTAGAATGGCCACCGGGACACCGAGACACGGAGAAGATGGGTCTGTGGATTCCCCCCTTCCCCCCGGGGGGAGGAGGAACGATCACAGAGGACCGCGCTGTGACTCCGTGACTCTGTGGCCAATTCCAGGTTATGCAAGTATCTCTAATACGCCGCAGGCCGCGTAGTAGAAGTATGAACACGATCTTCGCGCTATCGCTTCTCTTCGCCGCTCCCCCGCAGGACGGCGGCTACGTGGAAGTCGCCTATCCGCCGTCAACCACTGCGGGAGAACTCCAGTTCGGCGTCACCTACACGCTCTGGATCCCGCCGGGCGTCGCGAAGCTCCGCGGCGTCATCGTCCATCAGCACGGCTGCGGCTCCGGCGCCTGCAAGGGCGGCGCCACCGCCGCCTACGACCTGCACTGGCAGGCGCTCGCGAAGAAGTGGGACTGCGCGCTGATGGGGCCTTCCTACCAGCAGGAGGACAAGCAGGACTGCCGCCTCTGGTGCGATCCCCGCAACGGCTCGGAGAAGGCCTTCCTCAAGTCGCTCGCCGATCTCGCGAGGAAGTCCGGCCATCCGGAGATCGAGACCGCGCCCTGGTGCCTCTGGGGACATTCGGGCGGCGGCACCTGGGCCAGCATCATGCAGATCCTGCATCCCGACCGCATCGTCGCGATCTGGCTCCGCTCGGGCACGGCCTTCACGATGCTCGAGAAGGAAGGCCAGCCCAGGCCCGAGATCGCGGCGGCCGTCTACTCGATCCCGGTGATGTGCAACCCCGGCGCCAAGGAGAACGGCGACAAACGCTTCAACGGCGCCTGGACCGGCACCCTCGCGATGTTCAAAGCTTACCGCGCGAAGGGCGCCCCGATCGGCTTCGCTCCCGATCCCCGCACGTCGCACGAATGCGGCGACTCCCGGTACTTCGCCATCCCCTACTTCGACGCCTGTCTCGCCCTGAGACTCCCCGAGCGGGGCGAGTCGAAGCTCAAGCCCGTCGACCTGAAATCCGGCTGGCTGGCCGCGCCGCTCGGCGAGCTTGCGGAGGCCTCGTCGGCCTACGCGGGGAAGGCCGACTAGGCCGTCTGGCTGCCCAACGAGCGCGTGGCGAAGGCCTGGATGGAGTACGTGGCCACCGGCGCGGTCGGCGATGCGACCCCGCCCCCGGCGGCGACGAACGTGAGCGCCCTGCTCCAGGACGGCCTGCTCACGGTCGCCTGGTCCGCCGAAGCGGACCTCGAAAGCGGCATCAAGGCCTTCGTCATCCAGTGCAACGGCAAGGACATCGCCCAGGTCCCGGAGAAGCCCGTGGGGAAATTCGGCCGTCCCCTCTACCAGTCGATGTCCTACCACGACACCCCGGAGAAGCTCCCCACCGGGATGTCCTGCCGGGTGCCGCCCTGTGCCGGAGCCTGCGAGTACCGGGTGATCGTGGTCAACAGCGTCGACCTCCGCTCGGCCCCTTCCCAGCCGGCGCTGATCAAATAGGGGCAGAAAACAGGAGAAGCGGCGCGTGAGGAATTCTATAATCCCCGAAGGTCGTCTGCGGTAGGTAGAGAGAGGTCCGGGAGATGGCGAACGCGCCGCTGCACCTGTTCGGGGTTCTCGCGCTCCACCACGGGGCGCTTCGCTCAGAGCAGCTTCGCGCCCTGATCGAGGAGCAGGCCAGGGACGCGGGCACGCCGATCGGCGAAATCGCCCGCCGCCGCGGCATCCTCAGCGCCCGCCAGGTCCGGCGCCTCCTCGAGCTCCAGCGCAGCGGCAGCTTCGATCCCGACGCCACCACCTTCGGCGGCCTCTCGCTCCAGAACGGCTTCGCCTCGCTCGACGAGGTCGGCATCGCCCTCCAGGCCCAGCGCTCTGCGGGCGACGACCTGCCCGCCCCGCCGCTGGGGGAGATCCTGGTCGGCATGGGAACCCTGGACATCCAGCAGCAGGGCGCGATCCTCGTGGCCCAGAAGCGCCTGCGCGGCGTGGAGGCCGGCGGCGAGCTCGACTACGAAACGCGGATCCTGCCGGCCCTGGTCGGTCCCACGCCGCCCTCCCCCGAGCCGCAGGGCTGGCTCATCCAGGAGACCGGCGACGAACTGGGCAACCTGTTCCCTCTCGGCCACCGGTCGCAGCTCGGCCGACTCGCCGAGCACGACGTCGCGGTGCCCGACATGGCGGCGTCGCGCGACCACGCGGTGATCGAATACTCGCCGTCCTTCCGCCGGCACGTGATCGCCGACCTCGACAGCCGCAACGGGACCTTCGTGAACGGCGAGCAGGTGGTCCGTCCCCGCCCGCTCCATCCGGGCGACCACATCCAGATCGGCTCGACGATCTTCCGCTACGTCGCCGGCGGCGGCATCGGCGGGGGCCACACCACGCTCGTCTCGCGCCTCGCCCAGGACGCCGCCCGCGCCGCCAAGGACGTGGCGACCAGGCCCATGCCGATGCTGCGCGCCGCCGCCTCGGCCGCGGGCGACACCGCGCGCAAGTTCCTGGACTCGCGGCGCCACCGCATCGAGGCGCTGATCGAACGCCGCGACGCCCTCCTGGACCGCGTCGGCCGCGCCGCCTTCCAGTCCGCCCCCGACGCCCCCGGCGCGCTCGCCGTGAAGCGGGCGAAGATGAAGCTCGAGGAGATGAAGCGCGGGAGCGAAGCCGCGGTGATCCGCTGGGCCGAGCGCCGCGTCGCCGAAGCCATCCGCCAGCTCGGCCGTTCGGTCGTGGACCGAGGTCCGGCGCCCGACGGCGAGATGCCCGTCATCGTGGAGATCCGCGAGCTGGACGCCGACATCGTCGGCAGCCAGCCGGCGGCGGCGGAATGACCGCCCTGCCCCGGCTCCTGGTCCTCGCGGCGCTGCTGCTCCAGGCCGGCGACGGCGCCCTGTTCTCCGAGAGCTTCGAGGACGACAAGCTGCAGGAGCGCGGCTGGTACGACGGCAACAACAAATTCAGGATCGCGTCCGAGGGCGCGAACAGCGGCAAGGGCTGCATCGAATATCACTGGCCCGCGGGCGCGACGACGCCGGACTCCTCCACCGGCGTGCGCCACCTCTTCGAGCCGACGGAGACCGTCTACCTGCGCTGCTATATCCGTCTCTCCAAGGGCTGGAGCTGGACGGGCCGCGGCTACCACCCGCACCTGATGCACTTCATGACGACCGAGAACGAGAAGTGGCACGGGCCGGCGGCGAGCCATCTCACGGTGTACCTCGAGCCGCAGGAGGGCCGGCTCCGGCTCGCGGCGCAGGACATCCAGAACAAGGACGCGCCTCACGGCCTGACGCAGGGCCCGCTCAAGGGAGGCTACAACGCGCAGACCTTCGACAGCGCGAAGGCGCTCTTCACCGACGACCAGTGGCATTGCGTCGAGGCGCAGTACACGCTGAACAGCCTCGATCTGAAGGCGGACAAGCCGGTCGCCGACGGCGTGGTGCGCGCCTGGTTCGACGGCGACCTCGTGGTCGAGAAGACCGACGTGCTGCTGCGCTCGACCGACTTCCCGAAGATGAAGTTCAACCAGTTCCTGCTGACGCCCTACTTCGGCCCCGGGCTGCTGCCCCACGAGCAGACGCTCTGGATCGACGACCTGGCGGTCTCCACGAAGCGCCTCGGCCCGCTGCCGAAAGAGAAGAACCGCTGACGCAGACCCTGCGTCGGAGCGCCTACGGCTTCGACTCGTCGACGACGTGACGCGCCAGGAAGTCGACCGAATCCTCCGCGCCGTTCTGGTAGAGCTTGAACATCTTGTCGATGACGTTGGCCCGCCCCCGGTTGCCGGTCGACCGCATGAACGTCGAGAGCGTCAGCCCGAAGTTCGAGTCGGGGGCGGCCGCCCAGTCGCAGGGGGACTGGGCCGAGGCCCGGATCGCCCGGCCGACCAGGAGCCCGATCAGGAGGAGCGACGCCGCCGGAAGGTAGCCCCCGCCCGGCAGCGGCGCCTCGGGAGCCAGGGGAAAGCGGAAGCGCCGGAGCACCAGCTCGTTGAGGAGCTGCGCGTCGTCGATCGTTTCCTTCAGGGGGAGCTGGAAGCAGATCTCCACCAGCTTCGCGGCGATCCGCGTCAGGGCCTCCGTGGCGGCGGGATCGACGGGGACGCCGGCATCCCAGATCTCCGTCTGTCCCATCGCCAGCCGCTCGAAGCGCGCCTGCGGGGTATGTGCAAAGAGGAAGCGGATCGGATCGGGCAGCGGCGTCGAGGCGAGGATCGCGAAGCGCGGCGGCGTCCCCTTCGTCTCCAGGTGGTTCGAGATCGGGATCAGCACGTTCAGCATCATGAGGGCGAGATCTTCGGACCAGGCCCCCGTCGCGGCCGCCAGCAGGAGCGAATCGCCCAGCAGGCAGAGCCGGATGGATTCGCCGCCCTTCAGGTCGTAGCTCTGCTTCGCGATCGGGTTGACCACGAGGCCTTCCGCGCGGATCGCCTCGGAGACCCGGCGGACGAAGGCATCGCCGTCCTTCTCGTCCGGCGTCCAGAGCCGCGAGAGGACGCGGAACAGCGGATCGATCCGGTCGGCCTTGAATCCGCTTCCGCACCCGGAGCAGGTGAAGGTCGCCCCGCCGGCGAAGTTCTGCCGCTCGCTGCAGATCGGACAGAGAAAGGGCTCGGCCGTCATCACTTCTCGAAGCCGCCGTTCTCGAAGAGCTCGGTGCCGTCGTCCATCTTGCAGGAAAGATCATCGACCCAGACGGACCCGGTCTTGAACCCGTACTTGAGCTGCATCCCGAGGGAGGCCGTTCCGACCGGAACGGTGAAGGTCGTCTGGAGGAAGGTCCACCAGGGCTGGTCGCCCGGCGTCGTGACGATGAAGTTCTTGACGGAATCCGGGTTCTTCCCGTCGCTCAGATTGATGAAGAGGATGTCCCCGATCGCTTCCTGGCTGTCCACCAGGATCCAGCCGGAGAGCGTGCAGACGCGGCCCTGGGGGATCTTCTTGAGCGTCGAGCCGATCACCCCGGGCTTGGCGGAAGCCGCGATCCGCACCGCGAGACGTCCGGAATGGGGACAGCCGTCCTCGATCGTGAACGCGTCCTTCGCGGAGTCCGTCCCCGGGTTCCACGAAGCCGGCAGCGGAGCCGTCGCACGGCTCGGATGGATGGCGATCGATCTCAGCTTCGCCCTCAGGGCATCCTTGACCCCTCCCTGCGCCGCGGGCCAGGCCCGCTTGTAGAGCGCGAGGGCGTGGTCGGCGATCCGGCCCCTGGCCGACGGCTGCTTCTCGGAAAGCGCGAGCCAGGCGTCCGCCGCCTCCATCTGCGTCTCGGGAGTCGACGCCGCCAGATCCCGAAGCGCCGCGGACTTGAGGGGCTCGGCGTCCCCGCGGGAGAGAGGGGGCAGGCCGCGCTCCCACTCCTGCTTCCCGAAGCAGAG
>JACQFK010000463.1 GCA_016200125.1 Planctomycetota bacterium | reverse complement strand
CCGCCGGCGGCGGCTTCGAGGGCGAAGACGAGCTTGACGGCCTTGCGGGTCTTCTTCGCGGCGGCCTCGAAGGCGCGGATGCCGGACCAGGCGGGCCGGAACCCGGGATCAAGGGGCGGGACGAACTGGGGGGGGATCTGGAGGAGACGGGACGCCATTCCAAGATCTCCTGTAGCCGCCGGACTCGGGGGCGGAGTCTAGCAGTTTTCCCGGGGGCGGCAAAGGGAATTCAGGGTGGGGATATCCGCAGTTTCAAGATGGCGTCGCAATTTGGTCATCTCGGATCACTCTAGGGAGAACCGGATGATGAAGAATCGCATGGCCGCCGCGCTTGCCCTGGGGGCCGTCCTCTGCGCCTGCGCGACCCAGGAGACGCCGAAGCCGCAGCCGCCGCGGCCGCGGAACCACGAGGGGCGCGAGCTGCCCCCCACCCCGCCGGTCGCGCGGCCGATCCCCTTCAATACCCCGGAGGCCGACGCCGTCCTTTCCTCGCTCCAGATCTTCCCCAAGGACAATCCCTGGAACGAGGACATCTCGCAGCGCCCGGTCCATCCCGATTCGGCCCGCATCATCGAAACTATCGGCAGAGACCTCCGCTTCCGCTGGAACCAGGACATGTCCTTCATCCTCGTCCCCCCCGACCAGCCGAAACTCCCCGTCGCGATCGGGGCGAAAGAGGAATCAGACCCCGGACCCTATCCCATTCCCGATCAGGCCCCCCTTGAGGGATGGCCCCTGTCGAAAGTCCCTCTCGAGATGCTGCAGCGCGAGGGCGACGGGGATCGCCACCTGATCGTCGTCGATCCGGCCGCGATGAAGCTCTATGAGCTCTTCGCCACCTATCGCAGGCCGGCAGGCTGGAAGTGCGATTCCGCCGCGATCTTCGACCTCCGGAGCAACGCGCTGCGCCCCGACGGCTGGACCTCCGCCGATGCGGGAGGCCTGCCCATCTTCCCCGCCATCGTCCGCTACGACGAATGCGAGCGGGGCATGGTCGAGCACGCCCTGCGCGTCACCTTCCGACGCACCCGCCGAGCCTATGTCTATCCCGCGACGCACTACGCGAGCGCGCTGAAGGATCCCCTGCTGCCCCGGATGGGCGACCGCTTCCGCCTGCGCGCGGACTTCGACCTCTCCCGCTTTCCGCCCCACGTGCAGGCCATCCTGAAGGGCCTCAAGAAGTACGGAATGATCGTCGCGGACAACGGCATCGACTGGGCCGTCTCCACCGCTCCCGACTCGCGCATCCAGGGCCTCGAGACGCTCGACCACAAGGCCCTCAAGGGTAGCGACTTCGAACTGGTCGTGACGACGGGGCCGGACGAGGGCCCGCGGCGCCCGGAGCCCGAGGTGAAGGACGAGAAGTACGGACCGCATGAGCGCAACGTCCTGGATCTCTGGAAGGCCCCCTCCCCCCTGCCCACGCCGCTGGTCGTCTTCATCCACGGCGGCGGATTCCTGGAAGGGAGCAAAGGCTACGCGAAGGCGGACCTCATCAACCGCTGCCGCGAACAGGGACTCTCGGTCGCCGCCATCAACTACCGGTATTCGTCGCAGGCGCCCTTCCCCGCTCCCTTCCAGGACGCCGCGCGGGCCGTTCAGTACCTCCGATCGAGAGCCAAGGACTGGAATCTCGATCCTGCGCATTTCGGCGCCACCGGCGGCTCCGCGGGCGGCGGGATCTCGCTCTGGCTCGCCTTCCACGACGATCTGGCGGATCCCAGGAGTGAAGACCCCGTGGCGAGGCGGTCGAGCCGGCTCCAAGCGGTCGTGGGCATCGTCGCCCAGTGCTCCTACGATCCCCGCTGGATCCGGGAGCACATCGGCGGCCGGGCCCACGAGCACGCGGCGATCGCCAAGCTGTACGGGCTCCCGCCGTCAGAGGCCGACAGCGAGAGGGCCCACGCGCTCTACGAGGAGGCGGCGGCGATCCGTCACCTGACCAAGGACGATCCTCCGGCCTACCTCTGGTACGACGGCAAGGACCAGCCCGGTCCGCGCGCCGGCGCCGGCATCCACAGCGCCCGATTCGGCGAGATCCTCAAGGCCGAGATGGACAAGCTCGGAATCTCCTGCGAGCTGAAGATCGGCGAGGACACGATCGAGTCGCAGGTAGCCTTCCTCGCGAAACGGCTGAAGGCCTCTCCGCGCTGACGCGAGGTGCCTTGCATTCCCCCGCCGGTTCCTCGCGCCCGATGAGAACAGAGGGATGACGCCGGCCGGATTTCCTTCCCTGCCTCACTCATGAATAGCCCGCGCTCCGCGCGCGCTGGCCTCGAATCCCCAGGCCTTCTTCCCTCTGCTCCCGTTTGGACGATCCGCTATCCGCGCACATCGGTCGGGGGGCCGTCGCCCATCTCCTGGTGCGACGGAACTCGGCGGTCCTGTCCTCGAGGGAGGATCGCGGGATGCCCTCGCGTGGGGCAGGGTTCCTGGGGGAGATCCGTCGGCCGGCGGCGGCCGCTCTGACCTGCGTGAGTGAACGCGCCGTGGCGGGACTCCGGTCCCGACTGCGGGCGCGGGTCGAGGGCGGCGTGGTCGATCGGTCGACGGGCGATCTGGACGAGTTCGACCCGGAAATGGTCGAGGGGATCCCGGCGTCAGGGGGACCGGTTCAGGGTTTTCCGGACCGCGGCGCCGATCCCGGGATAAGATAGGCCTGACTGGAAGGGGGATCTCATGCGGCTCTTCCGATGCCTGCACCCCGGACTCCTGACGCTCCTTCTCCTGGCGGCCGCCGCCGAGCAGGAGCCCCCGCCCTGGGAAAAGTCGCCGTTTGAAGCCGACCCCAAGGACGTGGTCGCGGCCGCCCGGGAGGTCAAGATCGATCCGGGCATCGTCGTCGTCGTGCTTTTCAGCGACACGAAGTGGACTTATCAATCGGACGGACGGGCGGAACACCGGATCCGCCAGGTGTACCGCGTGCTCACCGAGGAGGCCGCGCGGGAGAACGGCGTCGTCCAGGCGGACTACGCACCCTGGTACCAGGAACGGCCCGCCGTCCGCGCCCGCGTCCTCAGCGCCGACGGCCAAGCCCATCCCCTCAACCTAGACACGCTCACCGACAAGCCCGCCGGCGGGGGGAGCCCCGACGTGTTCAGCGACCGGCGGAGCCTGGCCGGGCCGCTCCCCGCCATGGCCGCCGGCGCCGTCGTCGAACTCGAAATCGTCACGCGGCAGAGCCGCCCCTTCTTCGACCGCGGCGTCGTCACCTACCACAACTTCGGCGCCGGGGTGCCCTGCCGGCACGAACGGCTGACGCTCGACGCGCCCGACTCGCTGCCCCTGCGGCACCGGGCACGGCTGCTTCCCGAACTGAAGACCCGGAAGGAATCCGCGGAGGGCCGGAGCGTCCTCATCTTCGAGGACGGCCCGCTCCCCGCCCGCCCGGCCCCGGAACCCCTGGCCCCGTCGGACGTCCCGCCCGGTCCCCGCATCGCCTTCACCAGCGGCGCCGCCTGGTCCGCCGTGGCGGAGCGCTATCACGAAACCGTCGAGGCCCAGATCGCCGGCGCCGACCTCCGCGCGCTGGGCGAACTTCCCGCGAAGGAACTTCCCGCCCTCGAGCGCATCAGCCGGATTCTCGCCCTCCTCCAGGCCAGGGTCCGCTACACCAGCCTCTCCTTCGGCGACGCGTCCATCGTCCCCCGTCCTCCCGCGGAGACGCTGAAGCGCGGGTACGGAGACTGCAAGGACAAGTCCTCCCTCCTGGTCGCCGCGCTGCGGCAGTCGGGGATCGACGCCCACGTGGCGCTGCTCCTGACCGGCCCCGGGCCCGACCTGGAGCCCGACCTGCCCGGGTTCGGCGCCTTCGACCACGCGATCGTCCATGTCGGCGCCCCGGACCTGTGGATCGATCCCGCCGACAAGCTCTCGCGTCCGGGGGTGCTGCCGATCCCGGATCAGGACCGCCTGGCCCTCATCGCGGCGCCGGGCAGCCAGGCGCTCGTCCGGACTCCGGCCGCCTTCTCGCGCGACAACTACGATCTCAAGATCCGCGAGTTCCACCTTGCGGAGTACGGTCCGGCCCGGGTGGAGGAGACGCTGCGGCCGACCGGCGCCGCGGAGCGCAAGCTGCGCGGAGTTCTGGACCAGGAGCGCAAGGCCGTCAACCAGGCCTTCGAGAACTATCTGTCCTCCGTCTTCATGGCGCCGAAGCTGGGCAGCTCCTCGTTCACGGATGCGGCGGATCTCTCCAAGCCCCTTGAAGTGAAGGTCGAAGGCCTGGACGCCGGCCGGGGCCAGACCGACCTGAGGGAGGCCGTCGTGGCCGTTCCCGTGGAAAACCTGTTCTCGGAGCTCCCCTGGATCCTCCGGGGCGGCGAGATCAAGGAGGAGCCCGGCAAGCCCTGGCGGACGAACGACCTCGTTCTCTATCAGCCCTACATCATGGAATGGCGCTACCGCATCGTCCCGCCGCCGGGATTCGAGCCGCGGACCTTCCCGAAGGCCGACAAGGTCGCCCTCGGCCCCGCGGTCCTCGTCAGGCACTTCTCCCGCCTCGAGGACGGATCGGTCTCGGCCGTCTTCAAATTCGACTGCGTGAAGGCCCGGCTGTCTGTGGAGGAGGCGCGCGAGCTCCACGCCGGCGTCGACCGGATCCGTCAGGAGGGGATGCTGCTCATCGGATTCGCGAGCACGGGCGCGACCCACCTCGAGGCCGGCCGGATCCGCGAGGCGCTCGCCGATTTCCGGAAGCTGGCGTCGGCCCATCCGGCGAAGGCGCTCTACCGGTCCCAGATCGCCCGCGCGCTCCTCGCGGGGGGGCTCGGCGAAGCCGCGCGCGACGAGGCCCGGAAGGCCGTCGAGCTTGAGCCCGACTCGCTCGTCGCCCACCAGACCCTCGGCTGGGTCCTGGAGCACGACCTGATCGGGCGGCGCTTCGAGAAGGGCTGGGACCCGAAGGGAGCCGAAGCGGCCTTCCGCGCGACTCTCCGGCTCAAGCCGGGCCGCCTGGAGGAGACGCTGGAACTGGCCATCATGCTGGAGCATGACGCGGCCGGGCAGCGCTATTCCTCCGGCGCCCGCCTCGGCGACGCCGTCGACCTCTACAAGTCGGTCCTCAAGGAAATCGAAGGGACCCAGTTCGAGAACAACCTGAACATCGCCCTGATGTGGGCGGGGCGCTTCGCCGAGCTGTCGGAGCGGCTTCGGAAGACGTCGACCCCGACGGGGCGCGCGCTGCTCCTGGTCGCCCGCGCGGCGCTCGAGGGCGGCGACGCGGGGCTGGCCTACGCCGCGCGGTCGATCCCCGAGGACGGCGCGCGCCGGGCGAGCCTGGCCCAGGCGGGCGAGCTGCTGGTGAAGCTCCGCTTCTATCCCGAAGCCGGCGCGCTGCTGGCGGCGGCCGCCCGCGGCGCGGCCGACGCGGCAACCCTTCTCGGCCGGGCCGACCGGCTGATCAAGACCCGCCGCTGGTCGGAGCTCCCGAAGGACGAGGGCGACCCGGCGAGCGCGCTCCGTCGCCTGGTCTTCCTCACGGTGGCGCCGGAGCTTGACCTGGCGGGCTTGAAGTCCCTCATGAGCCGCTACGTGACCGGCGCCTCGAAGGAGGATCCGTCCCTCGAGTTCCGGCACATGCACACCTACGTCCTCGAGTCGATGAACAAGCAGGGCATGCCGCCGGAAGTGGGGCGCGATTCCATGCTTTCCCTGATGGAACTCTCGCTGGAGGGGGACGATGCGCTGGGCTACCGCGCGCGCATCCCCACGGTGTTCGCCGGCCGGGGGACCCAGCTCTGGTTCATGCACAAGGAGGACGGCCGCCTGCGGCTGCTCACGGCCGGAGACGGCCAGCTCGGGCGGCTGGCGCTCGACCTGCTGGGGGCCGGCGAGACCGAACGGGCGCGGAAGTGGCTCGAATGGGCCGCCGACGAGCTTCCGGAGGGGGCGGCCCGGGACCTGCCGGAGGCGGACCCCTTCGCGGTGCTGTGGCAGAAGGCGAAGGAGGCGGACGCCGGGGGGCTGCGCCGGGCCGCGGCCGCGCTCGCGTCCGAGGGGGCGGGATGCGGAGCGGCGCTCGGAATCCTCGAGGAGGCGCGCAAGGAGGAGGAGGACGCGAAGCTGAAGTACGCGATCGATCACGCGCTGGCCCAGGGCTATCTCCGGGAGAAGAAGTACGCCGAGGCCGCGACGGCCGCGGAGCGGATGATGTCGGCGGAGCCCGAGGGGGACGCCGCCTTCTTCCTCCGGACCCGGTCGCTCGAGAAGCTGCGGAAATGGGACGACGTGGTGGCGCTCTGCGACGAGCAGCTCCGCCGCAGGCCGAAGAGCCTGGGGGCGCTGCATGCGCTCCAGCACGTGGAGATGATGCGGGGGCGTCCCGCGGCCTCGCAGGAGCAGGGCCGGAAGATGATCAAGATGGGCCAGGCGGATCCCGGGGTCTATAACAATCTGGCCTGGGCGGCCCTGCTTGAAGGCAACGCCGCGGAGCCGGCGCTCCAGGACGCGCAGAAGTCGGTGATGAACTCGCAGGGCCGGTCGGGCAGCTACCTGCACACGCTGGCGACCGTGTACGCCGACCTGGGGCGCCCGGTGGAGGCGCGCAACGTTCTGCTCCAGACCTTCCAGACGCGGCTGACGGCCGAGCCCGAACCGGAGGACTGGTACGTGCTGGGCCGGATCGCGGAGGAGTACGATCTTCCGAACAGCACGAACCAGCTCTCCCTGCGCCGCCTGAAGAAGCTGGAAAAACGGGAGTAGGCGGGGCCGCCGGGCTCCACGGGCCCTTCGCCCCTTCCCGGCGCCTGAGGGTCGCGGCGTGCAGCTCCGCTAGGCGCTCGTCATCTCCGTCAGCAGCTTGGTGGCGATGCCGATCGGGCGGTCGAGCGGGATGCCGGCGCAGGTCAGGAGCGTGCCGAGCAGGTCGCCCTGGTTGCCCTTGCTGTCCGGAAGGTAGCGGCCGGTCTTGAGGGAGCCGCCGCCGCGGCCGGCGACGACGAAGGGGAGACTCGCGCGGGTGTGCTTGTTGCCGTCTTCCAGGCCGGACCCCCACATCATGATGCAGTGGTCGAGCAGCGTGCCCTCCCCCTCGCGCAGCTCGTGCAGTCGCTTCACCATGTGGGCGAACTGGGCGACGTTGAACGCGCTGATCTTGGTGATCTTGTCGACCATCTCCGGCTTGTTGTTGTGGTGCGTCTGGGAGTGGTGCTCGTCGCTGAAGCCGAGCTCGGGATAGGAGACGCCGTTGGGCGTCGATCCGATGTAGGTGCTCACCCGCGTGAGATCGGTCTGGAAGGCCAGCACGGTGAGGTCGCACATCACCTGCATGTATTCGCTGCGCTTCTCGCCCAGGGGGATGCTGACCTCGATCGGCGCGGAGTCGTTCGCGCCGCGCTTGGGGGGCCCGCCCGCCGCGGCTTCGGCCCGGCGCTGCTCCATGGCGGCGATGCGCCGTTCCAGCGCGCGCACGCCGTCCAGGTACTCGTCGAGCTTGCGCTGATCGCCCCGGCTGAGCCTGCCGCGGAGATCCTTGGCGCCGCCCAGGACCAGGTCGAGCATGCTGCGGTCGAGCGGATCCGCGCCGGACGACGCCCCCGGCTTGACGGCGGCCGGGCCCTGCTCGCGCATCTGGAAGAGCCGCTTGAACACGCTGCGCGGGTTGGTTTCGGCCGGAAGCGGCTGGGTCGGCGACCGGAAGCTGCAGTGGGAGTAGTACGCTTCGTTGAGCCCTTCCTGGTTCTCCTTGTGCGTCTGCGGCATGGTCGCCAGTTCCAGCGACGGCAGGGCCGTGAAGGCGCCGATGTAATTGGCCGCGATCTGGTCGGCGGAGATCGAGATGTTCACGACGTCGCGCCGGTTCGCGTCGGGAAGCGAGGCGGTGAGCCAGGTCGACAATTCGAGCGCGTGGGGCGCGCCGTTGAAGGGCGCGATGGGCACGCCGCTGATCCCCTTCACGACCAGGCACTGGTCAAGGATCCCCCGCAGAGGTTCCAGGATGGGCGGGGGCGCCGACTGATAGGTCGCGGGATCGGCCGGCCAGAAGCGCTCCGGGATGACGCCGTGCGGCATGAACATGAACCCGAGCCGCACGGGCGGCTTGGCGGTCTTCCCTTCGGCCCAGCCCATGGTTTCCAGGAGGGGCAGTGCCAGCGCGGCGCCGGCTCCGCGCAGGCAGGTCCGGCGGTCGATCAGCCAGTCACTTCGCATGGGAGCTCCCTTTCAAGTCGTTGATGCGGCGATGCGTGAAGGGATAACTGGTCACGACGGCGATCACGAGCGTCTGCATCCGGTAGCCGTCCTTGGCGACCGCTCCGGCAATCTGATCGATGACGATCTCGTCGTAGCCTTCCAGCTGACGGCAGAGCGCGTAGGCCAGCAGCCGGCCGGACAGGGTGCGGCAGAAATCGTCCAGGCGGGCGGCGATGATCCGCTTCAGTTCCTTCGGAGAGCTGAAGCGGAGGCTGCCGGGGAGTTCGCCCGTGGCGTCGATCGCTCCACCGCCCTCTTCCTGGTCCCGCCAGCGCCCGATGGCGTCGAAGTTCTCCAGTCCGAAGCCGATGGGATCGAGGACCTTGTGGCAGCTGGCGCAGGTCGGGTTGCTGCGATGCAGCTCGGTGCGCTGCCGCAGGGTCAGGGCGGCGACCTTCTGATGGTCCTGCTTCTCCAGCGACGGGACATTGGCGGGGGGCGGCGGCACGACCTCTCCGAGAATCTGCTCCAGCACCCACACGCCGCGATTCACCGGGCTCGTCCGGTTGGGATAGGAGGTCATCGCCAGGATGCCCGGCAGCGCCAGGATCCCGCCGCGGTCGGCGTTGTTCAGCGGGACCTTGCGCATCGCCGGGCCGCGGACGCTGCCCTCCAGGCCGTAGATCGGAGCCAGGGTCTCGTTGAGGAACGTGTAGTCGCAGTCGATGAAGGTCCCCAGGCTGCGGTTCTCGCGCAGGACGCTCTCGAAGAGCAGGCGCGCCTCGTCGACCATCGACGCGCGCAAGGCCGCGGTCATCTGGGGGAACTTGGCGGGGTCGAAGGTCTTGCCGGCGAGCCGGTCGAGGCCGAGCCACTGGGCGCCGAAGCCGTCGAACAGGGCGCGAGACCGCGGGTCCGCCAGCAGGCGGCGGGCCTGCGCGGCGAACTGCGCCGGCTCGTGCAGGGTCCCGGCATCGGCCAGCGCCGAGAGCTCGGCGTCGGGCGTGGTCGCCCACAGCAGATAGGACAGCCGCGAAGCCAGCTGGTGGTCGCCGAGCGGAACGATGTCGCCGCCCGGCGCCGCCTCGCCGTCGGGGGTGATGAACAGGAACTGCGGCGACACCAGGATCGCCTTGAGCATGAGGCGCAGCGCCTCCGGCTGCGACCTTCCGTGGTCCGTCGCCAGCGTGAACACCCGCAAGAGGACGTCGACCTCCGCCTCGGAGGGCGGACGCCGCCAGGCGGCGCGGGCGATCGACCGGGCGACTCGCCGCGCGTCCGCCGGCGCCGTTCCGAAAAGCCGCTGCTGCACGCCAGCCGGCATCCGGTTCAGCACCTCGTTGGCGACCGTCAGGCACTGCTCCATCAGCAGCGGTGAGACCGAGTTGGTGTAGCCGGCGCCCAGCACCTCGTCCGGCAGCTCGCCCACGATCTTCGGGTCGACGCCGAAGAGGTCGTGCAGGGTGTTGCCGTACTCGATCTTGCTCAGGCGGCGGATGACGAACTCTCCGGGATCCTTGGGGCTGAGGTTCTTGATCCCCGCGACCCAGTCGATGATGACCTGGCGTTCCGGGTCGCCGGGCTGCTTCTCCTTCTCCGGCGGCATGTCGTGCGCCTGGAGGTGCGCGACCGCCTTCTTCCACAGCGGCCGGAAACTGGGCGTGGCCGGGCTCTTCACGGCGTACTCGAAGGTCACGCCGCCTTTCTTCTTCTTCTCGCCGTGGCACTGGGTGCAGTAGGCGGCGATGAAGGGGGCGACTTGATCCTTGAAGGTCTTCAGGGCCGCGCTGCGCGCGGTCGCGAGGGCGGGATCCTCATCGCCGGACGCCGGGGCCGCCAGCGCTGCCAGCAGGCCCACGAGCAGAAAGGCCCGGAAATCGCGTCCCGCCGTCATCGGTAATATTACGGTAGACGGAGGGCTTCCTTTTCACCGGGATCGGCGGGATGATCGCCGCGCTGAGGGGTCGGGCGCCGGAATGCTAGTGGATGGGGCCGAAGCCGAAAACGTCCGAAACGGCGTTCGTGTCCCCCAGGACTTCCTCGCTCGTATCGGCCGTCCAGACGACCCAACGCCCATCCCCCGACAAGCGGGCATCGGGGAAGACGTCCAGGGTCGACCCCGGGGCGAGCACGTGGCGGGACGCGGCGATCACGGGTCCCTGCAACACTCCGACGCTGACCTGGAGGTCCGTCTGGGCCGCGTTGATCCCGATGTAGCTGGCGAACTGGCCGTCGTCGGAGATGCCGGTGCCGCCCGCGCCGCCGTAGGAGACGAACAGGGCGAAGATGAAGGCGCTCCCGCCCATCAGGTCCGAGGTGAGGCTGCCGGGGTCCCGGTCCCTCCGGATGATGTAGCCGCCGTTCGAGCTCGGCGCCGCGCCCGGCACCATGGTTCCTCCCTGGTACAGGAAGGCGACGAAGCGCCCGTCCGCCGAGATCGACGCCTGGGTGCAGTGATTGTCGGCGGGCGCGCCCGCAATGCCGCTGGCGCGGGAGACGAGCTCCATGCCGGTCCCGTCGATCGCCGACACATAGATGCGGCGGTTGGGCACATTGTCGAAATGAGCGAGCGGATTCGCCTCGGGGGTCAGATTCGTGGCGAACGACTCGAAGACGACGAAGGCCCCGTTGGCCGAGACCCGGGGCTGAGTCGCCGAGCGGTCGCAGATGGTGCTCGGGGCTCCCATGGCATGGGAGATGAGGGTGATCGCATCGAGGAGCACGTCATAGACATAGACCCGCTCCGACCCGCTGGGGTTGGAGAGACCCGGGATGTTCGACGCGGAGGTCTGGAAGGCCACATAACGCCCGTCGTCGGAGACCGACGCGTTCGTGCAGTCGGCGTTAAGTTCCGTGGAGGGAACCCGTTGCAGGTTCGTGCCGCTGAGGTCTTTGAGGAAGATATTCAGGACCCCGGGGAAGTTTTCCGGAGATCCCGAGGAGATGTCGAAGGTCAGCTCGCCCTTGGATTCGAAGACCACGAACAGGCCGCTCGGCGACAGGTAGGGGCGCTGGCAGTCCGCCATGGTGTTGGGATCAAAGACCTTGGCGAGTCTGGAGACATTCACGATCGAGTCGTTCCAGCGGTCCCGGACGAAGATCTCTTGGAAGGGGCTGGTCGGGCTCACCAGGTTCTTGGCGAAGGAGGCGAAGCAGGCGAAGTGCCCGTCGGCCGAAATCGTCCCCGAGTCGCTCTGGCCGTTCGCCTCTACGGTATCGGGGGCGATCGAGATGCGGAAGCTGACCGGCCCCGGACTGCCCTTGCCCAGGTTGTCGCTGGCGCAGGTTTCCGCCGTCAGGAACGCGACGCCGGCGGCCAGGGCGAGGAGGCGCAGGGTGTGCGGGAATCCGCGGCCCTTCTGTCCAATGTGCACGTCCTGTTCCTCCGATCAGATCTCGTACGTGAACCCGAGAGCCATGTTGAAGGCGTCTCCCCCGAAGTCGGCTCCGAGATCGATGATCCACAGCCTGCCCTTTTCGTCCGTGAAGGAGACGCCGAGCCCGCCGGTCCCGATGTTGAACTGGCCGCCCTTGGTGTCCAGGAGGAGCTTGTAGGTGCTCGTCATGGGCAGGTCGTCCTTGTTCGACCAGGGGGCGTTGAAGCGGCGATAGCCGGCGCGGGGGAAGAGGGAAAGCTTTTCGGTGATGGTCCAGCGATATTCGAACCCGACCGAGTAGTTGAACGCGTCCCGAAAGCTCGGCTGTCCGAGGAAGGCGGGCTCCTCGGCGGTCCTGCTCCACTGGACCCACTGCATGTCCACGGTCGTCCGGAGTTTGAGCTTCGGAAGGAAGTAGCCGGTGACGCCGACGTTGACCTGCTGCGGCATGTCGAAGGCCGGGGCGATCCTCGGATCGGTGTTGAAGTGCCATCGGATCGCGCTCTGGTATGCGGCTCCCAGGTTGATCTTGAGATCCTCGGCGTTGTCGTAGAGTCCGAGGAGCAGCCCCAAACCGAATCCCGGGGCCGTCGCGGTATCGTTGGCCGACGTGGTCGAGTCGAAGCGCCACCGCTCGTAGCCGATGTCTACCCCTGCGCCCACCGAGAGGTGCGTGAAGAAGCCCGCCTGTCCGACGGCCTGAAGCCGGAAATCCTTGGCGAAGGCGACGCGGAAGCGGCTGAGCGACTCCTCGACGTTCGTGTCCGGGACGAACGTCGTCTGCGCGGGATCTTCCACGTGATCGAAGGAGTAGTTCAGATGGTAGGGCCGCGCGAAGCAGATCCCGATGGCCATGGGGGACTCGGCGTCTCCCACCTGGAAGACGAGCCCGACGTAGGAGGGGATGAACGCCGGGTCGACCAGCGACGTCACCGCCCCGGCGGAAGTGGCGACGCTTCCTCCCGCCAGATCGCGGTGCAGCGGATAGGTCGTGTAGCTCTGGTAGGCGATGGAAATCTGGTTGGGCTGCGTGGCGATCCCGGCAGGATTGAGCCACACCGACACGGGGTCGTCCTCGAACGCCGTGTAACTCCCTCCCATCGCCTTGGTGCGCGCACCCAGCTGCTGGTCCTGGGCCGATGCCGCGGCAGCGGCGGACAGCAGCGCGATGACCGTGGCGACCGTCCTCATTCCCTCCCCCTGAAGTGTGCGCACATTCTACGGGTCGAGGCTGCCGTTGACAAGAAAACCGCAGCGGAGGCCGGCCAGCCGCTTTGAACCGGGAATCAGTCCCCCTCCAGCCGCGACTCGATCGCCTTGACGAGCGACTTCAGCACCTTGATGCGCGCGTGGTACTTGTCGTTCGACTCCACCAGGATCCAGGGCGCGTGCGCGGTGCTCGTCCGCTCGATCATGTCCGAAGCCGCCCGCTGGTAGGCATCCCACTTGCCGCGGTTGCGCCAGTCCTCGGGCGTGATCTTGAACTGCTTGAAGCGCGTCTTCTCGCGCTCCTTGAAGCGCTTGAACTGCTCGTCCTTCGTGATCTGCAGCCAGTACTTGACGACGATCGCGCCGTTGCGCGCCAACTGCTCCTCGAAGTCGTTGATCTCCGAGTAGGCGCGCAGCCAGGCGTCCTCCGAGCAGAAGCCCTCGATGCGCTCGACCAGCACCCGGCCGTACCAGGAGCGGTCGTAGATCGTGAACTTCCCCTTCCTCGGGACGTGGCGCCAGAAGCGCCAGAGGTAGGGGTGCGCGCGCTCCTCGTCGGTCGGCGCCGCGATCGGGATCGTATGGTAGAGCCGCGCGTCGAGGGCCGCGGTCACCCGGCGGATCGCGCCGCCCTTCCCGGCGGCGTCCATCCCCTCGAACACGAGCACCACGTTGCGCTCGCGGAACTTCGGATGCCGGGTGAGGATCCCCAGCTTCCGCTGCTGCTTCTCGATCAGGGCCTTGTAGTCCTCCTTCGGGACCGACAGGGTCAGGTCCATCCCGCCGAGGAGGTTGCGCCGGTCGAGGGGCTCGACGATCGGCGGCGCCGCGCTCGCGGGGGGCTTCGCGGCCTTCTTCGGCGCGAGCCGGCGGTTCATCGCCTCGAGCAGGGTCCGCCCCACCATCAGCGTGCGGTACTCGGGGTCCGAGCCTTCCACCACGACCCAGGGCGCCCAGGCGGCGGAGGTCTCCCTCAGCGTATCCTCGCTGACCCGGTAGAACTTGTCGTACATCTTGAAGAACTTCCAGTCCCGCTTGGTGATCCGCCAGCGGGTCTCGGGATCCGATTCGAGCGTCTCGAGGCGCTTCTTCTGCGCCTTCTTCGAGAGATGGAACCAGAACTTGAGGATCAGCGCGCCTTCGTCCGCCAGCATCTTCTCGAGGCGGTTGATCTCCTCGATCGACTGCATCAGGTCCTTGCCCTTGCTGAGGCCGAACACGCGGTCGATGATCGGGGTGGTGTACCAGGAACCGAAGAGGATGCCGATCCTGCCCCGCGGCGGCAACGCCCGCCAGTAGCGCCACATCGGCGGCCGCTCGCGCTCCTCGTCCGAGGGCGCGTCGAAGGCGTGGGTGTGGATGTGCCGCGGATCCATCCACTCGTTGAGCAGGTTCACGGTCTCGCCCTTCCCCGCGCCGCGCACGCCGGAAATGAGGATGAGGACCGGGAACTTCCCGTTCTTCGAGAGCGCGAACTGGGCGTCGAGCAGGTCCGCCCGCAGCCGGGGCTCGATCTTCCGGAATTCGCCCTTCGACAGCTTGTGTCCCAGCTCCGCCGATTCGAACATTCTTGCCCCCGTGGTCGGTGTACGACCAAGGATAGGACCCGGGGAGGAGGAAGGTCAAGAAGCGCGAGCGTTCCCCGCGGCGGGATCCTCGCGGAACTGCTCCTGGATCATCTCCACGCGCCCGCGGTTCCGGATCAGCGCCTCCACGCAATCGCCGTCGAGCTTCTCCGCGGCCAGGCGCCGGAGGAAGGCGAAGGCCTCGTCGTTCGGCCAAGGTTCCTTGTAGGGGCGCCGGCTCGTGAGCGCGTCGAAGACATCCGCCGCCGCGACGATTCTCGCCTCGATCGGGATGGCCTCCCCCTTGAGCCCGGCCGGATAGCCGGAGCCGTCGATGGCCTCGTGGTGCGCTCCCGCCACCGCCTTCAGGATCTCAATCCCGGAGACCTGCTCCAACCCGAAGTTCGCCGCGATCCGGTCGATCATCTCCAGCCCTTTCGCGGCGTGGGTCCTCATCTGCTCGCGCTCCTCCAGGGTGAGCGCCGCCCCCTTGAGCAGCACCCGGTCGGGAATCCCGATCTTCCCCAGGTCGTGAAGCGGCGCGAACAGGTGGAGGCGTTCGATCGCCTCGTCGTCGAACTCCGCCTTTCCCCGGGCGGCCAGTTCCTGGGCGATCACCCGCGAGTACTCGGCCATGCGGTCGAGGTGCGCCCCGGTCTCCGGGTCTCGCAGGTGGACCATCGAATGGGCCGTCCGGACCGCGGCGATCAGCACCCGCGCCGCCAGGACTTCCGCCGCGACCACCGAGGCCGCCAGGTGGGCGAAGACGTCGAGCTCCGCGAGCGCCTCCTCGGTGAAGCAGCCCGTCGCGACCGAGTTCATGAACACGAAGCCCCAGAAGGCGCCGTTCACCCGCACCGGGGTCGTGTAGCCGGCCCCGTAGCCCTGCCGGGCGATCGCCTTCGTATGCTCATGGGCGCCCCCCGCGAAGAGGCGGAGGTCGTTGACCACCCGGGGCCGGCCCGTTTCCAGGATCTGCTCCAGCATCGGCGCGTCTTCCAGCCTGGCCTCGTAGCGCTGGAGGGCCCGGTCGCCGCCGCTGGAGAGGAAGGTCTTGAGGACCCGCCGCTTCGGATCGAACACGGCGACCGCGAGGCGGGCGACGAACGGAAAACGGCGGCCGATCTCGGCGTGCAGCGCTTCCAGCTTCCGGCCGAGCGGAAGATTCTCGTCCAGGGCCCGGAGGCGATCCTCGTGGTCGAACACAGGCGTTATGACTGCAGTGCCGCAAGCGGGATGCCATCCGTCGGAATCGCCCCTTCACGGGGAAGAATCAGCCCCGCGGCGAAATTCTCCGGGTCCGCCCCTCAGTAATCCGCGACGGAGCCGTCCCGCAGCTTCGAGCCCGGCCAGCGGTAGACCTGCGGCTTCTTCGACTCCTCCTCGATCCGCTTCTCGTTCACCTCGACGCCCAGGCCCGGCCCCGGAGGGAGGCCGATCTGGCCTTCGGCGTCCAGCTCGTACGCCATCGAGGTCAGCCCCTTGGGATTGAACCCGTGGTTGTCCGGGTAGAACTCGTGGATGAGGAAGTTGGGGACCGACGCCGCGGTATGAAGGCTGGCGGCGATTCCGAGCCAGCTCGCCGTGCAATGCGGCGCGATCGGGACCGAGTAGGCCTCCGCGAGCACCGCGATCTTCCGCTGCTGCGTGATGCCCCCCGTGTGGCAGCAGTCCGGCTGGAGGATGTCCAGGCAGTGCTCGTGCAGGTAGGGGATGACCTCCCAGATCGTGCGGTCCCGCTCCCCCGCCGCAAGCGGGATGCGGATCGCCTCCTTGAGTCGCTTGAAGACCTCGATGTTCCCGGGCACCGCGGGCTCCTCGATGAAGAGGAGGTCCTGGGGATCCAGCATCCCCGCGAGCTGGATGAGCGTCGCCGGCGGGAGGAGGCAGTGGGCGTCGAGCATGACGGCGCCGCCCGGCCCGACCTTCTCTCGCGCCCTGCGGATGATCTCGACGATCCTCGACAGGTCGGCCGGATCGCACGAATGCTCGTAGGTGTGAGGCGGCCCCACTTTGATGGCTCTCGAAGTGTGATAGACGCGGATGCGCTCGCGGCAGGGTCCCCCGAGCAGCCGGTACACGGGCACGCCCCAAAGCCTGCCGGTGATGTCCCAGAGCGCCATGTCGATGGCCGCGAGGGTGTGGACCATGAAGGGCCCGCCGCGCATGTCGCGGTGCGAGCGGAAGATCTTCTGCCAGAGATGCTCGATGCGGGTCGGGTTCTCGCCGTCGATCAACTCGTACAGCGATTCGGCGAGCGGCTTGGCGACGCGCGGGTCGACGCCCTTCAGGTCCCCCCAGCCGACGACGCCGTGGTTGGTTTCGATGCGAAGAAAGACGTGGGGGCTGACCAGGTAGGCCTTCATCCCGCTGATGCGGATCGTCGAAGCGCGGTCGGCGACCTGCGCGGCCGGATTCTTCTCCTGGCCCACGGCGGTGGACATCGCGGCGAGCCCCGCCGCCCCGGCGAGCCATTCGCGTCGGTTCATGAGGGCTTATAGCGAAGGGTTCTCTTCTTCTTACGTCCCATCGCGGGGTCTGACGTCAAAGGTCGGACCCCGCCGCGGAGGCGTCGACGATGGGGCGGGCCGGGACGTGGCTGCACAGGGAGATCATCAGATCGTGGACCCGCTGG
>JACQFK010000455.1 GCA_016200125.1 Planctomycetota bacterium | reverse complement strand
CTCGGCGACGCCGTCCGCGATGGTGCTGAAGCCGTCGGCGAAGGTTTCGGCGTGGTCGGCGCGGCCGCTTCCCGAGCGGTCCTCGATCCGGCGGATCCGTTCCGACTCGACGGCGAGCTTGTCGGCTTCGCTCCCGAGATGGCGGCGGTGCATCGCGACGCGGTCCTCGACGCTGCGGCTCGCGAGGTCCTCGTCGAGCCAGTCGATATGCGTGCGGATGTCGAGGACGGAGGTCCGGCGCCGGTGGGTCTCGACGACGTAGAAGCCGCCCTTCTCGTCGATCGTGAAGGAACTCGGATTGACGAGCTGGGGCTCGGCGGCGAAGAGGGACACCTGGAGTCCGGCGGCCGGCCGGAGGATCCGGACCGCGAGCTCCGCCTCGCTGGGGCCTTCCTGGGCCGGAAGGAGCAGGAGCAGGGGGAGAAACCTGAGCATTTTTTCTAGAATACCCACGTCGGTCCGCTTGTACCAGAGATGAAGACCATGAGAACTGCGGCCTGCGCGCTGCTGCTCGCCCTCCTCGCCTCCTGCGGCCCGAAGGTCGAGCCCTCCAGGTCGGCGCCCCCGATGGTCGAAGCGCCCAAGCCCAAGGCCCCCGTCGAGGAGAGCAGAGGCGTTAAGAATCCCCTGGGTCTGAGCGACGAGGAGTGGAAGAAGCGGTTGACGCCGGAGGAGTACAAGGTCTGCCGCGAGCAGGGCACCGAGCGGGCGGGCACGGGGAAGCTGCTGCACTACAAGGGCAGCGGGACCTTCCTCTGCGTGGCCTGCGACAATCCGCTGTTCGACCCGAAGACCAAGTTCGAGTCGGGAACGGGCTGGCCGAGTTTCTACCAGCCGCTGTCGAAGGAGGCGGTAAGCGAGCGCGGCGACTTCAGCCACGGATGGACCCGGGTCGAGGTCAACTGCGCGAAATGCGGCTCCCACCTGGGGCACGTCTTCGAGGACGGCCCCGCCCCCACCGGCCTGCGCTACTGCATGAACTCGGTGTCGCTGAAGGTGAAGGAGGAGAAGTAGCCTCCGCTATTTCCCTTCCCCGAAGAGCAGCGGCAGGAACTCCCCGAGATACTTGCGCCACACGGGCCAGCTGTGGTTGCCCTCCGTGATCCTGAGCTCGTGGCGGATCTCCTTGGCCTTCAGGGCGTCCGACAGCGCCTGCGCGTCCTTGACCAGGCCGTCGTCCTTCCCGCAGCCGATCCAGAGCAGCTTGAGCTTCGCGTTCGTCGCCGCGGGGTCCGCCAGCGCCGAGGCGACCGTGGTCTCGGGAGTCCGAATCGCCGAGCTGAAGCCGCCCACCCAGGCGAAGCGGTCCAGGTGGTTGAGCCCGACCGTGAGCGACTGCCCGCCGCCCATCGACAGCCCCACGATCCCCCGATGTTCGCGGTCGTTCTTCGTCCGGTAGTTCGCCTCGACGAAGGGCATCACGTCCTCGAGCAGGTCCTTGCCGAACAGCTCCACATTCTTGCCGCGCATCTCCGGGCCGCCGCCGACCACCGCATGGCCGTCCGTCATCACGATGATCATCGCCTTCGCCTTCCCCTGCGCGAGCAGGTTGTCCGCGATCACGTTCGCGCGGCCAAAGGAGGTCCAGGTGGCCTCGTTGTCGCCCGAGCCGTGGAACAGGTAGAGCACCGGATACGTGGCGGCCGGTTCCTTGTCGTAGCCGGGAGGCGTGTAGACGCGGAGCGGGCGCCGGCGGCCGAGCGCCTTCGACGCATACTCGTGCAGCCTCACGGTGCCGCGCGGCACGTCTTGGAAGTCGTGCAGCCGGGGCGGATCCCCGGGGACGTCGACGACGCTCGTCCGGGGCGAGCGCATCGGCTTGAGGACGGAGTTCGCGGGATCGGTCACCGACAGGCCGTCGATCGAAAAGGAATAGCCGTAGAGATCGGGCTCGAGGGGGCCGACCGTGAGGCTCCAGACCCCCTGCTCGTCCTTCGTCATGGCGAGCTTGCCGCCGCCCTTCCACTCCCCGTTCAGGACCACCTCGGTCGCCTTGGGCGCGCGAAGGCGGAAGGTCACCTTCCGGTCGGCCTGGACCTCGGGCGATACCAGAGGACCGCCCTGCCCCTGCAGCGCGAGCAGAACCGACAGCAACAAGGTCGACATGGGCTTCTCCTTATTCCAGATCGAAGCGGCGCACCGAGTCTCTTACACGGGAACGAAGCTCGCGCAACATTCTTTCCCAATGGCGGGAGAGGAAGCGGGGATGCCGGAGGCTCTCGCGCGCGTACTTCCCCGTCGCCTTCGACAGATCGAGGTCGGCGACGATCACCGATTCGCGCTCGTTGTCGGCGAGCGCCAGCCGGCTCCGGTCGGGCGCGACGATCTTGGTATCGCCCGCCGACCAGAGACCCCGCCCCTGGGGGCCTACGGAATTCGCGAAGACATAGTAGATCGCGTTCTCGAAGGCCCGGACGTCGATCCCGTCGGCCCCGCGCCGCTTGGCCTTCGAGACCGCGAGCGGATCCAGCCCCGCGTTGGGATGGAAGAGGATCCGCGCGCCCGCCATGGCCGCCAGGCGGACGAGCTCGGGATAGCGCCGCTCGTGGCACACGATCGCGCTGCAGGCCACGCCGTCGAGCTCGAAGAGCGACACCGCGTCGCCGGGCCTGAAGACCTTCCGGTCGAGGTCGGTCAGCTGGCACTTCGCGTAGCAGTGGACCGGCCGGCCCGACCGGTCGATCACCACGAGGGCGTTATAGAGCTTCCTTCCGGAGAAGACCGGGGAGCCCACCAGGATGTTCGTGCGGGCCTGCTTCGCCAGGTCGCGGATCACGGCGAGCGCGTCGCGCACTTCCTCGGGGCGCAGGGACGCGAAGTCGTAGGAATAGCCCGTGACCGCGCATTCGGGGAAGAGGACGGCGTCCGCCTTGCGCCGCCGGGCGCGCTCCAGCGCGGCGGCGATTTTCGAGAGGTTGCCCGCGATCGTCCGGGCGAACTTCATCTGCACGGCCGCGACGCGCATCAAGGCTGCTCGACGTGTTCCGTGCTGACGACGAGATCGCGGTCGTCGAAGAGGTTGAGGTAGAAGACCTTGACCCCTTCGGGAAGGGCGGCCGAGACGCGGTCCTTCTCGATCCGGGCAGGTTGAGTCTCCCACTTGCGGGCCTGCCACTTGCCGGCGTCCTTCGTGAACGTGAGTTCCGCCTTCACCACGGGCGCCTTGGACGAGAACATCGCCCAGGCCCCGCCCTTCTCCAGGCCCTGGCCCGTGATCTTCGCCGGCGGCGCGCCCCCCTTGAAGAGGGCGTTCGCGAACGCGTGGATCTCCTCGGGCTTCTCGCCCGGACCGCCGTGGGCGTGGGCCATGCGGACGCGGATCGCCAGGGTCCGCTCGATCGCCGGAAGCCGGTAGGATTTCTGGTAGGAGTCCAGCGGGTAGGCGAAGTCGTTGGTGCCGTTCACCCAGAGGAAGGGCATCTTCGCCTGCTTGAGGTACTGCGAGGGGTCCCAGAGCTTCAGCCACCGGTCGGCCTTCTCCCTGCCCATCTTCTCGAAGGTGCCGAGCCAGGCGGAGTTGTCGCCGAGGAATCCGCAGCCGTAGACCGGCGCGGCGAACTTGAAGCGGCTGTCGACGCTCGCGCTGATGCAGGTCAGGTAGCCGCCCCAGGAGATGCCGGTGATGCCGATGCGGTCCGGGTCCACCTCCGGAAACGACCGGAGCAACGAATGGCCGAGGATCACGTCGGCGACGGCGTGATGGGTCCACTGGTCCTTCTCGGCGACGTCGATCTGGTCGAAGCCGCCCCAGCCCGGCGGTCCGCCCTGCTCATGGCGCTCCCAGCCCTGCTTGGCCTTGCGGGGGGCGGATCCGCAGAGATCCATCGCGATCGCCGCGTAGCCGCGGCCGGTCCAGAGCTTCGCCCAGTCGGAGAAGGCGGTCCCGCCCCCGCCGTGGACCAGCACCATCGCGGGTACTTTGCCCTCGGCCTTGGGGAGCCCGATCCAGGCGAAGACCCGCGTGGGGTTGCCCTTCCAGGGGAGGCCGTCGTAGTAGACCGCCTTGAGCCCCTCGACCTGGAATCCTTCGGCCTCGACGGTCTTGGGCGCCTTCGAGAGCGCCTCAAGAACCCACGAGGACTGCGCGGCCGCGGTCCGCGCAAGGAAGAGGAGGACGAATGCGGTGCGCATCGCCTACTTCTTCGCGTTCTCCAGGAACCACTCGTTCAACTTCTCCTCGCGGTAGGCCTTGTCCCACGAGTTGTGGCCTACGCCCGGATAGATCGTGAACTTCGGGTTGCCGCCGGCCGCCTTGACGGCGTCGATCATGTCCTGCGAACCCTTGATGGGCACGGCGGTGTCCTTGTCGCCGTGGAAATTCCAGATCGGGAGGTCCTTGATCTTGGGGGCGTCGGCCGGATTGCCCCTCCCGCACACGGGCGCCGCGGCGGCCCACTTGTCGGGATACTTGCAGATCAGCGACCAGGTCCCCATGCCGCCCATCGACAGGCCGGTGATGTACTGGCGCTTCTCGTCGATCTTGTACTCCTTCTTCGTCTTCTCGACGATGTCGAGGATCAGCTTCTCGTGCTCCATGAAGCCGCCGCGGCCCGCCGGCTTCTGGGGGAACATCACGATGTAGTTCCACTGGTCCTCGGCCAGCTTGATGGCCGCCCCGAGGCCGACCGACACCTGCTTCTTCCCGTCGTCGCCCTGCTCGCCCGAACCGTGGAGGAACAGGATCGACGGCAAGGGCTTCTCGGGCGTGTAGCCCTTCGGCACGTAGACGACGTACTTCACCTGGGCCTCTTTGTACTCGATGGTCTTGTCGAGAAAGCCGGTCTCCTGGGCCGTCGCGGCCGTGAGGGTCGCGGCCCAGAGCAGGGAGGTCAGCAGCGCAGTCTTCATCGGTTTCTCCTGTAGAGAGGGATCACCTTAATAGAACGGCAGGACCTTGTCCCGAATTTTCAGGGGGCCCCGAAACGGCGGAAATGTTTGACAAGGGGAGAACCGTCTGGATAAATCCGGGTATGGCCGACAGCCGCTGCGACATCTGCAAGACGGTCCTTCCCGCCGACCAGCTCGTCACGATCGGAGGAAAGAGCGTCTGCGCCCAGTGCAAGCCCGACGTCGTGATGAACATGAAGAGCGGCGTCGCCGCCGTGGGACAGATCTCCCCCCAGAGGGCGGAGGAGATCCGGGCCAGGATCTCGAAGCTCAACATCCTGAGCTTCGTGCTCGCCCTGCCGGGATTGGCCCTCCAGTTCGCCGGCCCCGCTATGCTGGCCTCCGGAGGACCGGTCACTCCGGCGGTGGCGAGCAGCATCCTCCTGATCCGGCTCGTGGGCGTCCCGCTCGTGATCGGAGGACTCGTCTGCTACGCGATGATGAAAGGCCGGAGCGGCGCCCTGGGCCTCCTCGGGTTCCTCAGCTGCCTGGGCCTGCTCATCCTGCACTTCCTGCCCAAGAACTGCCACAACTGCTCCGCCCGGGGCGGCTACAGCGCGAAGAAGTGCACGTCCTGCGGCGCGCCGATGTAGCTCAGCGGCGCGCGAACGCCGCGTAGTTGTGTTTGCGGTGCGGGACCTCGGCGAAGCCCAGCTTCTTCAGCCGCTCGAAGGCCCCCGCCTTGTCGCCGCCGTGGACCTCCATGACGATCTGCCGGACGCGCGCAAGTTCATCGTCCGACAGGGACGCGAAGATCTCCCACTCCGCGCCCTCGCAGTCGAGCTTGAGCAGGTCGATGCGGTCCAGCCCCTGCTGCTTGAGCAGGGCCGGCAGCGTGATGCAGCGGACCTTGTAGGACTTCCCGGACCCCGTCTCGAAGAGGGAGTGCGAGCCGGTGCGGCCGGGGTTGACCGCGGAGAAGAACTCGCGCTCCTCCTCGCGGCCCGCGACGGCGCAGTTGAAGCAGCGGGCGGGGTCGAGCCGGTTCCGCCGCGCGTTCCCCTCGAGCAGGGCGAAGTTCTCCGGCTCCGGCTCGAAGGAGAAGACCCGGCCGCGCGGCGCGCGGGTGCCGGCGAGGACCGTGAAGGATCCGATGTGGGCCCCGACGTCGAGGACCGTCGCGTCCTCCGGGATCGAGATTCCGGGGGGGAAATAGCTGTCGTCCACGAAGACCGAGCGCAGGGTCGCCAGGTCCGAGGTGTGGAAGCGGAAGTCGAAGCTCGGCCCGCTCCGGAGCTCGATCACGCCGCGCCGGCCCTTGTCGGAGGCCAGGCGGAGCCGGTTGCGGTAGTGGACCGTCCAGTTCTTGAAGGTCCGGAGATTCTTGAGGAGTCTCATCGGGAGTCGGCGACCGGCCCGGATTGTACGCCGTGCCGTCGGCGCCGGGCAAGCGAAAGAACCGGTACGCCCGGCGGCCGCGGGTCGTATACTGGGGCGGTTCCGCCCGGTTCCGGGAACTTCCGTTTAAGGACGACGCCATGAAGCTCCTCTCCCTCGCGCTCGCCCTCGCGCTGGCGCTTGCCCCCCAGGACAAGATCACCCTCAAATTCAATCCGAAGAAGGGCGACAAGCTCCAGAAGACCGAGAAGATGGAGATGTCCATGAAGGCGAAGGTCGTCGCCGGCGACCAGGAGCAGGAGATCGAATTCGAGCAGCGGGACGTCCAGAAAGCCACCCTCGAGTACGCCGAGGTCGCCGACGGCGCCGTGACCCGCTCCGTCTTCGACTGCCAGGAGCACGTCGAGGCGAAGAAGGGCCCGCCGACCCTGCAGTGGGAGAAGTCGGAAAAGCCGCTCCACGGCCGCAAGATCGCGCTCTCCATGAAGGACGGCAAGCTCGTGCGGGAGGGAGCGGAAGGCCTCGAGGAGAAGGTGCTCAACAAGCTCGACTTGGCGGACCGGTCGAGCCGGATCTTCCCGAAGAATCCCGTCGCGCCGGGGGACGCCTGGGAGCTCCAGGGCGACGACGTCCGCAAGTTCCTCGGCGCCGACAATGATCTCAAGGACGCGAAGGTCAAGGTCAAGTTCCTGTCGGTGAAGGACGTCGACGGCCGCAAGTGCGCGATCCTGAACGCCGTGCTCGACCTCGTCGGCAAGGCCGAGGGAGACGTCGACCTCACCGTCAAAATCGACACCGAAGTGGTCGTCTGGATCGAGCGCGGCTACACGCTGAGCGTCAAGGGCAAGGGCAGCGTGACGATGAAGGCGGAGAACGCCCAGTTCAAGCTGAACGGCCAGGGCCCGATGACGCTGGAGATGACCAGCAAGGTCGAGTAGCGTCAGTCGTCGACGTTCCGCTGGCGCAGGCGGTCGGCATGGCGCCGCTTCGCCTCGATGCGGCGGTCCTTGGACGCCCGCGTGGGACGCGTGGGGCGGCGGACCTTGGGACGGACAAGGGCGGCGCGCAGCAGTCCGGCCGCCTTGGCGGCGCAGTCCTCGCGGTTCCTCGCCTGGTCGCGCGTCTCCTGGCTCATGACCATCAGCCGGCCGTCGCTGTCGAGCCGCGACTTCAGGAACTCGCGGACGCGCAGGAGCTCCTCGCCCGTCATCCCCGTGATCCTTCCCAAATCGATCCACATCTGGATCTTGGTGGCGAGCTTGTTGACGTTCTGCCCGCCGGGGCCCGAGGAGCGGACCGCCTTGGTCTCGATCGCGGCCTCCGGGACCACGATGCGCTCGTTCACGGGGATGTCGGGCATACGCCGACTATACCACGCTTTCACCGAACCCGAGAGGGCCCGCTCCGGGTCTAACTTCTCGTGATCACGATCGTGATGGCCTGGCTGCTCGCCGCCGGCGACCCCCAGAAGGTGGAGTGGACGGTCGACGGCACGGCGCGCGAGGGGCTCGTCTGCGCGCCCTCGAAGGAAGGCGCCGGCGCGCCGCCGCTCGTGTTCGGCTTCCACGGCCACGGCGGCTCCATGCAGAACGCCGCCCGCTCGTTCAAGATCCACGAGCTCTGGCCCGAGGCCGTCGTCGTGTACTTGCAGGGTCTGCCCACCCCGGGCCGGCTGACGGATCCCGAGGGGAAGAAGGCGGGCTGGCAGGCCGCGCCGGGCGAGCAGGAGGACCGCGATCTCAAGCTCTTCGACGCGGTCCTGGCCTGGTCGAAGGAGAAGCACAAGATCGACGAGCATCGCGTCTACTGCACCGGCCACTCGAACGGCGGCGGCTTCACTTATCTCCTCTGGGCGAGCCGGCCCGGCGTCTTCGCCGCGATCGCCCCCTCGGCCGCGGCGGGCGCGCGCAACCTGAAGGACACGAATCCCTGCCCGGTCTTCCACGCGGCGGGACAGAAGGATCCCCTGGTGAAATTCGAGATCCAGCAGCTGGCGCTGACCCTCGTGCGCGCCTTCAACGGGTGCGAAGAGAAGGGAACGGAGTGGGACAAGGGATGCACGCAGTACGCGTCGTCAAAGGAGTCGCCGGTGGTGACCTTCATCCACGACGGCGGACATCAGTACCCCGCGGAAGCCCCCGCCCTCATCGTGAAGTTCTTCAAGGAGCACTCCCGCCAGCCCTAGCGACTACCGGGCCTCCGTCAGCGCCACGCAGAAGCTCTCCTTGCCGTAGAAGGCCTGCTCGGTGACGAGCCGGAGCGCGCGGACCTTCTTCCCCTGACGGTCGTACTCGAGGTAGCCGGTCACGCTGGCCTGGACCGGACGCTCGTCCTTGTCCGCCATGAACGTGTGGCCCAGCCTCACGTGGCCGTTCAGCCGGATCCACGCGACGGAGTGCCGGCCCGAGACGACGGTCGCGGACAGGCCGGCCTCCTCGATGCGGTTCCGGTCGGAGGGGCCGAAGTTTCCGGTGAGCGGATAGAACCGCGACAGCAGCCTCGCGGCGACCGCCATGTCGACGTACCAGGTCGCCCCGGGCGCAGCGGCGGCGTCGGGCACGAGTCCTGCCTCCTCGGCGGGCGTGAGCGCGACCCATTCCTCGGCGGGGAACGCATGGTACGATGCCCGCGGGGAGAACTTGAGGGGTTTGCCTTCCTTGTCGAGGTAGCGCGAGGTGAGATGAAGGACCTGGGTCCCCGGAGGCGGCGCGGCCTGATCAGCCGGAGGCACCAGCGTCGGTCCGCTCCCGCGCTCGAAGGCCGCCAGGTTCTCGAGGAGGCTGTTCGCCGTCACGTGACAGAGCGCAAGCGAGTCGACCACGGCGCCGTCGGGCTCCAGGAAGTAGAT
>JACQFK010000454.1 GCA_016200125.1 Planctomycetota bacterium | reverse complement strand
GGGCGCGTGCGTGACAAAGAGGCGCGGGCCGTGCGCGCAGCCGCCCGCTTCGCGCGAGAGGTAGTGCGAGCCGTCGGGATCGGCCGAGACGATGGCGAGATCGACGGGACCGACCCGGATCCGCCCCTCCTCGCGGCCCAGCGCCGCGCCCTCGAGCCGCAGCGACGCGGCCAGGGGTTTCGCCGCCGGAGCGGCCGGGACGGGCGCGCCCTCGTCGACCAGAGATCCGATCCGGTCGACGCAGGCCATCACCTTGCCGCTGCGCGCGAACTGGCGGCCGACCTGCACGACCCGGTGGTGGACCGTGAGCGCGTAGGTGATGAAGAGGAAGAGGTCGCCCGCCGACATCGTGCCGGCCTTCACCTTCCCCGAGCCGACCCAGACGGCGACGCCGGTGGTGATCGCGAGCGCCACGTGGACGACCAGGGACGAGAGGGTCATCAGCTTCGTGATACGGACGTCCTTGACCGCGCTCGACCGGTTCAGCTGGTCCAGGTCCAGGCTCTCGTTCTCGAAGCCCTGGAACAGCGCCGCGGCGTAGGCGCCCTCCTTCTTCCGCTGCTTGCGGAAGACGGTGGCGACCTGCGACGACGTGTAGAAGCCGATGCCGATGGCGATCAGCCCGCCCCCCAGATAGTAGAGGCTGAGCTGCGGCGAGATGAAGGCGAAGACCGCCGCGACTCCCAGGAAGAGCATGCCGTTCTGCGACGCGTGGATGAGGATGCCCTTCAGGCTCTCCTTGATCCGCGCCGTGTCGCCGACGATCCTCGCGATCAGCTCGCCGGGCTCGCCCTGCCCCCGCTGCCGGGCCGCGCCGCGCACGGCGGCGGCGCGCAGGTCGTGCACCGTGTGGGTGGCGAACTTCGCCATGCAGACCCGCTGCAGCAGTTCCGCCAGCCCCACGAAGAACACCAGGAGCACGAAGATCGCGATGAACCAGGCGATGGGGTCGCCCCAGGACGGCAGCCAGGCGAGGTGCGACCGGGAGTGATGGTGATGGGGCATCAGGACTTCGATGACGCCCTTCAGGGGCCAGGGAAGCGCCAGGCGAAGCAGGACCAGCGCAGCTGTGGCGAAGGTACCCCAGGTCAGCCACCTCTGGTGGATCCGCCCGTAGGGACGGATCATCCCCAGCGAGCGCCGGGACTTTTTCCAGGTCCACATGAGGCTACGAATTCACTCCTAAAGGCTTGGCATCAGGCTCCAGGGCGACGATGCCCTCCGGCAGGGACGGCGCCAGGCCCGCCGCGTAGAGTACCACGCCGGTCACCCGATCCGTCGCGCGTCCCGGATCGTGGAAGATATCCCGCGCCATGGCGCGGCGCTCCTCGCCCCCCCGCCCCGGATGTGCGAAGGAATCGGCGATCGCCCCGACCACGCCCTCGGGCGCGCCCACCACCACGCCCGCCTTGCGGCCGTGCGTGTCGAGATCGAGCGCGCCGCCGCGATCGACGACGTCGCGAAGCAGCTCCGGCACGTCGAGGAACACGATCGGACGGTCGAGCAGCGAGTACTCCACCGACACGGACGACGCGTCCGTGAGCAGGAGGTCCGCCGCGTGGAGGTGGGGCACCACGTCGGCGTCGGTCACGAGGCGGATCCGGTCCGACTCCATCCGCCGGATCTCGCCCGCCCAGTCGATGTCGGTGTTCTTCGGATGGTCGTGCAGCTTGACCAGGAGGTTCCAGCGGCCGTCCCGCTGGATCTCCTCGATGACCCGGCGGCCCATCGTCTCCATCGAGTTGAACTTCGAGCCCGTGGGCGCGTAGAGGATCGTCGGCCGCGCCGGATCGACGCGATTGCGCCGCAGCAGCGCGTTCCGGTCGAGCGTGCCGGAGACGAGCGCGTCCATCTTGGGCACGCCCGTGATCAGGCACTGTCCGGGCTCCCGCACGAAGCCCTTCCGGCGGTACGCCTCGCCGTGATAGCGGCCCGCCAGGCAGAGATGGTCGAACTTGAGGTACTTCTCGCGCACGCCCAGGTTCTTGAAGGAGACGCCGTGGAAGACCTGCACCGACTTCCCCACCGAGCGGGGCTGGACCGGCGACTTGTGGGCCGCGACCAGCACGTCGAAATCGCGCTCGGCCGCGACCTCGACCGGAATCACGCGGGCCTGGTCGACGCCGAAGGGCTCGTAGAAGCCCTCCTGGACGTAGGTCGCCTCCTCGCTGTCCTCCCCCTTCTTGAATCCGCCCGTGAGCCAGAACTCGAGGCGCGGATCGTCCGCCAGGCGGCGGTAGACCGGATGGACGCAGGCGAAATGGACCCACGCCGATCCCGAGAACAGGATCCGCTTCTTCATGCTCTTTCTCCGATCAGGAGGTCCAGGGCTTCCGAGACCGACGACGGTCTGGACTTCGGGAATTCCCGCGCGGCCGAGCGCCGGAAGAAGGCCTCCGTCGCGGGCGCCATCAGGGGGTCGGCGCCCAGCCCGCGGAGCACGTCGACGACTTCCGTCATCTCGTGATGCCGGCGCCCGCAGGCGCAGGGATGGGTCTGGATCCAGTTCGACGCCACGCGGTCGAAGGGGGTTTTCGTCAGGAGATCGACGAGCTCCCGCCAAAGTTCTTTTTCGAGGCCCGCCTTCCGGGCGGCCGTGAGGGTTTCGAGGAGGACCGCTTCGAGGCCCTTCGAGAAGCTGCTCCGGAGCATCTTGAAGAGCGCCACTCTGCCGGGCTCGCCGTCGAGAGGGGAGACCCGCAGCCCGAGCCCGGTCAGCGTCCGCGCCACCGCTTCTCCCTTCGAGCCGCCCGTGAGGGCCGCCGTCGCCGCCCCGGTCGCGCCGACCGCGCCGAGGATCGCGCCCTCGACGAACTCCGCGCCCGTGGGAACCACGAGGGAGGCGATCTGGAGCTTCTCAGCGGGCGAGACCGAGTTGAAGTCCACGTAGCACTGCCCGGGCTTGAGATGCGCCGCGCAGTCCCGCGCCGCCTCCCGCGCCGTCTGGGGCCGCACCGTCGAGAGCACGAGTTCGGCGCCCTTCAGAGCCTCCCCGAGCGGGAGGAACCGGATGCCCGGCGCCTTCGCCCGCTGCTCGAGAAGGGTCCGCCCTCCGGGCCGCGTAAGGTTGACGTCGTAGACCGCGACTTCGGCCCCGTTCTCGCGCAGGGCCTTCGAGAACGCGGAGGCGACCTCCCCGAATCCGACGAAGCTTATGCGAGGCGGCATGCGCGTGCTCCCCGGGTTGAAGCCGCCTTCCGCTTGGCGCCCTGGATCTCGAAGATGCGGTTGAGCGGGACCATGAACGACTCGATCGTGTGGATGCCGCCCGAGCGGCGGATTTCGGCGAGCAGCTCCTCCTGGGCCCGGACGGCCGCGCGCAGCGCCTGGTTCGCGTAGATCACCACGCGGACCTTGCCGAGCGCGCGGATCCGCTTCTCGGTGAGCGCGGGGTAGAGCGTGGGCACGAGGACGAGCGGAATCCCGCCGTCCCAGCGCCGCACGAACTCCTCGATCTCGTCCGGCGACGTCGAGCGGGAGTGGATCAGGATCAGGTCGGCCCCGGCCTCCTCGTAAGTTCTCGACCGCTTGAGCGCCTCCTCCATCCCCCAGCCCGCGACGAGCGCCTCGACGCGGGCGACGACGGCAAAGCCGGGGCTCTTCCGGGCCTCGACGGCCGCCTCGATCTTGCGGGCGAAGTCCTCCATCGACTCGAGGTCCTGGCGCCCGTCCGGCAGAAGACTGTTCTCCTTGGGGAAGCTCTTGTCCTCGAAGCAGGCGCCCGCGATGCCGGCCTCCTCGAACAGCTTCACCGCGTAGGCGGCGTTCCGTTCGTTGCCGTAGCCGGTGTCGCAGTCGGCCAGCACGGGGATGCGGATCTGCTCGCGCATCGACCGGGCGGCCTGGAGGTACTGGTTCATCGAGACGAGGCTGGCGTCGGGCACCGCGTAGGACGCGGAGATGCCCAGGCTGCTCGACCAGACGAAGTCGAAGCCCGCCTCCTCGATGAGCCGGGCCTCGAGCGCGTCGCGCGCGCCCATCCCCACCAGCAGGTCCTTTTTCGCAATCCATGAAGTCATCGGGCCGTCTCCTGAACCGCGCGTAGAGCCGTCACGATCGCCTCCCGGACCGGCGCGTCCGCGTCGACCGCCGTCCCGAGATCCGGAGCCTTGGGCCAGCTCGCGTCCTTCCACTCGATCCCCGCGAGCGTACGCGGCTGCGCATAGCGCGGGATCACGTGGAAGTGCAGGTGCCGGTCCACCATCATGAGCATCAGGTAGTTGATCTTGTCGAAGACGAAGGCCTCCTTCAGGCGGCCTTCGATTTCCCGGACGGCCGCCCCGAAGGACAGGACCTCCTCCGGGGAAAGCGCCGCGAAGCTCTCGACGTGGCGCCTCGAGATCAGCACGCTCGACCCGAGCGTGACCTGCCTGGGCCGCACCTGCGCGGTCCAGTGGCGGTTCTCGAAGTACTGCCCCCCGGGGCCGCCGAATTTCGGGACGATGTCGCAGCAGAGTTCGTTCATGGGACTACTTCGCTTTCTTGACCTTGATCCCGGTCAGGAGCGGAAGCGCCGCGCTGATCTCTTCCTGGGTCAGCTGGCCGTTCGCGTCCGTGTCGACGGCGCGGAAGGCGCCCGCCTGCCGGCCTTCCGTGGCCCACTGCTGGGCCTGCTTCTCCCGCTCGTCGAGCTTGCCGTCGCCGTCCCAGTCGAACTCTTTGATCGACTTCAGGCGGAGGGCCTCGTCCATCGCCTTCTTCTCGGACTCGTCCAGCTTCCCGTCGGCGCTGGCGTCGTACTTCTTGAGGTTCTTGGCCGCCTTCTTCTGGGCGATCGTCGGATCGATCTCGTTCAGGATCGCTTCCGCGGCCTTCTGGAGCGCAGGGGCGAAGACGCGGAACTCGGCGAGACTGAGCGTTCCGTTGCCGTCCGCGTCCGCCGCCTTGATCTGCCGGGCGAGATCCGTGGAAATCCGCTTGAGCGCCTCCTCCTGGGGCGACTTCCCGTCCTGCGCCGCCAGGGCCGCCATCAACATCCCCGAGACCATCGTGCTCAACATGGCCGTCTCCTTCAAATTCAGGGCTTCGCGGGTTTCGGCGCCAGGTTCCTCAGCCAGCGCTCCGCGCTCATGACGAATTCCTGGTGGCGCGCGTCGTTCAGGTTCAGGTAGGGCTTCAGGCTGTCGACCGCCGACTTGACCTGGGTCTGGAAGCGGAGGTCGATCGCATCCTTCTGCTGCTCGTAGGCGGCGAAGCTCGTGGGGTTGGCCTTGTCCTTCGGCGGAAGCGCCGCCTTGGCGGCGTCGTGCTCCTTCTTTGCCTGGGCGTAGTTCGCCGCGGCGATCTTGGAGGCTTCCTCGAACTGCGCCCGGTTGGGGTCCCCGAGTTCCAGGAAGTCCGACGTGGCCGTCGTCACCGTCTGCACGTACTTGGGTTCCTCGAAGCGGCTGCGGGCCTTGACCACCCGGTCGAGGTCCCGCCAGAACACGTTGAATGACTCGCCCGCCTGGAGCACTTCCCGCACCTTGGGGTCGTTCCGAAGGGAGGCCGTCTGGATCGGGGAAAGGGGTGTCGCCGTCTTCCCGCCCGGAGCCGCGGCCGTAACGGGGGCATTCTCGCGGACCGGGGGCGCGACCGCCGCGGCGGGGGCCGCCGGCGACTCGACCGGCGGGGCGGGGATCGCCGGCCGCGCATCCGGGGCGACGGGCTTCCTGGCGGAGGGGGCCGGCGCATCGTTCTCCTTCAGGCGCACGAACGCGACGACGTTGAAGAGGAGCGAGACGGCCAGCAGCATGCCCAGGATCACCGGAGCGGTCTTCACTTCTTGCCCCCTTCCGACTCTTCCGTCTTCCTCCCGCTCTCGGACTTCTTGGTCTTGACCTTGAGGATCTCGCCGGTCGCGGCGTCGATCTCGACCTTGTGGAACTTCCCTTCGTGGACGATCTTCACCTCGATCTCGATCCGGTCCCCTTCGAGCTTCTCGAGCTCGACGGCGTAGGCGGCGCCGGGCACTTTCTGCAGGGCGGTCTGGACGGCCGCGGGGATCGTGACCTTGCAGGCCTTGACGAGCTGGGACTTGTCCTCGTCCTCGGTCACCTTCTTGTGAAGCTCGCCGGTCAGCGCGTCGATGCTGATCTCGACGACCTTCTTCTCGACCGAGAACTCCACGACGAAGACGACCTTGCCGTCGTCGTCCTCCAGGTCGATCGACGCCAGGGTTCCCCCCTTGGCGATCTCGGTCGCCTTCTGCACGGCCTGGGAGAGGGTGATCTTGGTCTTCTGGAGCAGGGTGGCCGGGTCGTCGTCGGCGGCCGTGGCGACCAGTCCGGCGATTCCCGCGATCAGCGCCG
>JACQFK010000453.1 GCA_016200125.1 Planctomycetota bacterium | reverse complement strand
GCCGGGCGGCGGCGGCTCGGGGTAGACCTTCCCCGCCCAGTCCTTGTAGGACCATCCCGCCGGGCCGATCAGAATCTCGCTCATTTCGTCAGCGACGGCGTTCGCAGCACGTAGCCGTAGGCGTCGTGGGGCAGCTTGCCCAGGAGCTCGATCGCGCGGCCGGCGACGATGGCGCCGTGGCCGAACTTGTCGCGGATCGCATCGACCGCCGCGTGGAAGCGGGCGAGCGAGGCGTCGCTGAAGAGCTCGAGCTGCCCCTCCTCCGCCTGGAAGTTCGAGAAGCCCGAGCCCACGAAGCGGACCGTCACGCGCCGCGTGTAGAGCTTCCACAGGAGCTTCCGCGCCAGCGGCTGGATCTCCTCGTCGAAGGCCGTGGGCGGGAAGGAGACCGAGGTCTCGGCGTCCTCGCCGTCCGAGTAGCGGATCCGGATCCTCATCGTCCGCGTGCGGAGGCCGAGCTTGCGGATCGCCCGGATGGCGCGGTCGACGAGGTAGAAGAGGATGCCCTCGAGCTCGCCGCGGTCGGCGGTCGCCTTCTCGAGCGAGGTCTCGCGCGAGATCTGCTTCGGGATCTCCCGCTCGTGGATCGGCCGCGAGTCCTCGCCCCGCGCCCGCTCGTGGAGCGAGACGCCGACCCGGCCCAGCATCGCCTCGAGCGTCGCGAGCGGGATCTCCCGGAACTCGCGCACCGTGCGGATGTTCATGTCGTGGAAGAGCGCCGCCGTCTTCGGCCCCATGCCGGCGATCTTCTCGATCGGCAGCGGCAGGAGGAAGGCCTCCTCCTGCCCCTCCGGGATCTCGCGGAGCCCGTTGGGCTTCACCGTCTTGGCGGCGAGCTTGGACACCATGCGGTTCTTCGCGATGCCGATCGTGACGGGCAGGCCGACCTCCTCCCGGATCTCCCGCTGGATCCGCGCGCCGAGCCCCAGGAGGTCCGGACAGGCCTCCGCGGTGCCGCTGAAGTCGGCGAAGGCCTCGTCGAGGAAGGTCTCGAGCTCGGGGGCGTAGCGGCGGCAGATCTCCCAGGTGGCCTCGGTGAAGCAGCGGTAGACGTCGTGGCGGCCGTCCAGCACGACGAGCTCGGGGCAGATCCGCTTCGCCTGGTGGATCGGCATCGCGGTCGTGACGCCGCGCTTCCGGGCCTCATAGCTCGGCGACGCGACGACGCCGTTCCCGACCGCCACCGGCTTCCCGCGCAGCCTGGGATCCCGGAGCTGCTCCACGGAGGCGAAGAAGGCATCCACATCAATATGCATCACCCGGGTCGGCATGATCACACCACCAGTACGCTTTCGAGATACCAGATCGGATCGCCTTCGCGATGACAAAGGATGCAAACTTCGCCCGTGGAGGTGCTTACCGAGAAGAAGTACTTGATCGGCCGCGTGGCGCGGTCGATCCAGTGGGCGTTGACCGACGCGACGCGGAGCTCGCGCGTCCCCCAGCGGAACTCGAGGGGCTCGATGCGCCCGCCTTCGTAGCGGACCAGAATACGCGACAGTTTCTCGTGGATCTCGGTCTCGGCCATGTCCCGGTCGCGATGGAAACGCCCTCCTGAAGACGATGTTAGCTAAATGTTATATACCCGATGGCGGGCCGGAAAAGTGAATAATTATGCAGGATCGGCGCGCGCGGCCGCGTGTTGTAATGGGGCAGGAGGAGGCCCCGATGATCCGGATCCTGACGATGGTCCTGGCGCTCGCCGCCCAGGAGAAGAACGACCCCGCCTTCGCGCCCGTCACCGACGACCCGAAGCTGCCGCGCGTCCTCCTGATCGGCGACTCGATCTCCATCGGCTACACGCTCCCGGTCCGGAAGCTGCTCCAGGGGAAGGCGAACGTCCACCGGATCTGGGAGAACGGCGGGCCCACGACGACCGGGCTGGAGAAGCTCGACGCCTGGCTGGGCAAGGACAAGTGGGACGTCATCCACTTCAACTGGGGGCTCCACGACCTCAAGCAGGTGAAGAACGCGCCCCAGGTCGGGCTCGAGGACTACGAGAAGAACCTGCGCGAGCTCGTGAAGAAGCTGAAGGCGACGGGCGCGACGCTCGTCTGGGCCTCGACGACGCCCGTCCCCGAAGGCGACCAGAAGCCGCCCCGCAAGGCGGAGGACCCGCCCCGCTACAACGCCGTCGCGAAGAAGATCATGGACGAGAACGGCATCGCGACCGACGACCTCTACGCCTTCGCGCTGCCGAAGCTCCAGGAGATCCAGCTGATCTCCAACGTCCACTACAATCCGCAGGGATACCAGGCGCTCGGGGGCGAGGTCGCGCGGGTCATCCAGACCGCGCTCGAGAAAAAGTAGCCCCAAGGCGCCCCGCCGGCCGAAATAACAGCAGGATCATGAGCACGCACCGCATCAGCCCCGGCGCCGGCTGGGCCGTTCCGGCCGCCCTTCCCCGCGGCCCGGGCGGACGCTGCCTCTGCCGGGAGTGCGGCCGCGAAGTCCCGCCCCGCCGGCGGACCTTCTGCGGCGACGCCTGCGTCGAACAGTGGAAGCTCAAGACCGATCCCTCGTTCCTCCGCAGCCGCGTCTGGAAGCGGGACAAGGGGCGCTGCGCGAAGTGCGGCCTGCGCTGCCGCGACCTCGAGAAGGGCATCGCGCTCCTCCGCGACGTGCTCGGCCGCCAGGGCCGGTCGAAGGTCTACGCCGCGATCCGCAAGGCGCTCAGGATCCAGTCGCGCCACAGCCTCTGGGACGCGGACCACATCCGCGCGGTGGCCGAGGGCGGCGGCGAATGCGGCCTGGAGAACATGCAGACGCTCTGCCTCTGGTGCCATCGAGAGAAGACCACGGAGGCCCGCATCACGCATCAGGCATCACGAATCACGGGGGGATGACCTCCGCCTCTTTCCGTGATGCCTGATGCGTGATTCGTGATGCCGCCTAACCGGATGAAGCGGCGCACGTAGGCCGCGCCGAGGCCGACCTTCCTGTAGTGCTGGCGGCACATCTCGATCTTCGTGAACACGTCCTCGTAGCCGCTCTGCCGGCCCTTCTCGTCCAGGTAGATCATCGCGCCCGAGACGTTGAAGAGCGTGATCATCTCGTCCGTCCCCGGGTCGACCATCAGCGTGTGGGTCTCCCCCGGCGGCTCGAACACGTAGTCGCCCGCGCGGGCCGTCCAGTCGTGCTCGAGATAGTGCCAGGACCCCTTGATCACGTAGCCGTGCACGGGCGCGGGGTGGCGGTGGCGGCTGAGGAACCCCGCGCGCGTCACCTTGAGCAGGTTGATCCACTGGCCGTTCACCGTGTTGAGCATCAGCGGGCGGAACCAGACGCGGTCCGCCTGCGGCACCCAGAGCCGCTCGTCCTTGGGGATCGCCGTGACGACGATCTCCCCGACGGAATCCGCGGCGGTCGACGACGCCTTCTTCTTCATGCGATGGAATACCCCCCGTCCACCGGCAGGACGGCGCCGGTGATGAAGCCCGCCGCCGGCGAACAGAGGAAAAGCGCCGCACCCGCGATCTCCTCCGGCCGTCCCCAGCGCCGCAGCGGCGTCCGGTCGAGGATCGCCCGGTTCCGGACCGCGTCCTCGCGCACCGGCCGCGTCATCTCCGTCTCGATCCATCCCGGCGCGAGCGCGTTCACGCGGATCCCCTCCGCCGCCCAGGCGATCGCGAGCGACTTCGTGAGCTGCACGATCCCGCCCTTGCTCGCGCTGTAGGCCGGCGCGTGGCCGCCGCCGAAGAAGCTGAGCATCGACGCGATGTTCAGGATGCAGCCGCGGCGGGCCGCGAGCAGCGGCCGGCAGGTCGTCGAGACGCGCATCGCGCCGGTCAGGTTGACCTCGACGACCTTCTCGAAGCCCGCGAGCTCGAACTCCGCCCCGCCCCGGAGGAGGGTCCCGGCGCAGTTGACGAGGATGTCGAGACGGTCCAGCGAGGCGACCAGCGGGCGCACGCTCGCGTCGTCCGACACATCGAAGGT
>JACQFK010000452.1 GCA_016200125.1 Planctomycetota bacterium | reverse complement strand
CTCGTCACCGGCGGCTGCGGCTTCATCGGCTCCAACTTCGTGCGCCTGGCCCTGGCGGCACGCAAGGGCCTGACCCTCACCAACCTGGACGCCCTCACCTACGCCGGCAATCCCGAGAACCTGCGGGACCTGGACAAGGACGCCCGCTACCGCTTCGTGAAGGGGTCGATCACGGACGGCCCGACGGTGGACGAGCTGGTCAAGGCGGGCTTCGACGCGATCATCAACTTCGCGGCCGAGTCGCACGTCGACCGGAGCCTCTACGGGCCGACCGAGTTCGTGCAGACCAACCTGCAGGGGACGGTGACGCTGCTCGAGGCGGCGAAGCGCCACGGCGTGAAGCGCTTCCTGCAGATCTCGACGGACGAGGTCTACGGCTCGCTGCCGAAGGAGGGATTCTTCACGGAGGAGACTCCGCTGCATCCCAACAATCCCTACTCGTCGACCAAGGCGGCCGCCGACATGATGGTGCAGGCCTACGCCCACACCTTCGGTCTGGACGCCGTCATCACGCGCAGCTCGAACAACTACGGCCCCCACCAGTATCCCGAGAAGTTCATCCCCCTGTTCGCGTCGAACGCGCTCGAGGGGAAGCGCGTCCCGCTCTACGGCGACGGCCTGCACATCCGCGACTGGCTCCACGTGGAGGACAACTGCCGCGGCATCCTGGCGGCGCTCGAGAAGGGGAAGCAGGGGGAGATCTACAATCTGGGCGGCGGCAACGAGCGGCCGAACCTCGTGGTCGCGAAGGCGATCCTGAAGCACGTGGGCGCGCCCGAGGCGCTGATCGAGTTCGTCAAGGACCGCCCGGGCCACGACCGGCGCTACGCGATCGACTGCCGCAAGGCGAAGAAGGAGCTGGGCTGGGCCCCGAAGATCAAGTTCGAGACGGGGCTCAAGAAGACGCTCGACTGGTACCGCGACAACGCAGGCTGGGTCGCGCGCGTCCGCAGCGGCGAGTACCGGACCTACTACGAGAAGCACTACGTCCAGGGCCTGGCGGGCGCCGCCGACAAGCAGACGACGCCCGTGATGCGCCGGCGCCGCTGACTAAGGCGGCGGGAAGGGACATCCCGGCAGCTTCATCGAGGCGGTTTCCCATTCGCGAGCCGCAGTCCCGTCGATCTCCTTGAGAGACTCGGCGACCGCGACCGCGTAGTCCCAGAACGCGGCGCGCTCCGTCGGAAGCCAATCGGCGAATCCCTGAGCCTTCATCGTCTCGAACAGGTGCTCGGGGAAGAGGTCTTCGCAGCGGATCGGCGGGGCGAGGTGTTCGAGGATGCGGGGAAGATAGTGCTTGTAGGCCTGGGTGTTGTCAAAGTGATCCGAGACCTCCCAGATCAGCCTCCGGGTGATTTGAGGGTCGATCTCCCGAAGGGGCGCCACCTGAAGGTGATGGATCTGCTCCGGGGTATAGCAGAAGCCGCAAAAGGTCACCTTCTCGGGCCGCGCATAGGCAGAGAAGACGCCGTAGAGCCTTTCAATCGCGGAGGGGAGATCGGCGGCGGACACGGGATCATTCTAGTGGGGCGGCAGGATACGCTCCATCCTTGCTTGAACAGGCCCGGGGTGTTAACGTTGATCCCGGGGTAAGAGAGCCGCACACACGGAGGTGATCGCATGTCCGATCTGCCCGCCCAGAAGCCCATCACGCAGTCGATCCCCATCGCGCAGCCGGCCTCGTCTCCCACCATGGAGATGAAGATCCCGGAGAACCTGAAGGAGATCGAGAAGCTGATGGTCGCGGCGGCGCGGAACAAGGCGAGCGACCTCCACCTGAAGAGCGGCCAGAAGCCCATCCTGCGCGTCAACACGGTCATCCACGAGGTCGGCAACCGCGTGCTGTCGGTCGAGGACGTCCGGAAGCTGATCTACGACATCATGACCGAACTGCAGCGCGACCGCTTCGAAACCGAGCACGACCTCGACTTCGCCTACTCGATCCCGGGCATCGGCCGCTTTCGCATCAACGTGTTCCACGAGCGGGGCGCCGTGGCCGTGGCGATGCGCCGCGTCAACACGTCGATCCCCTCCTTCGCCGACCTCAACCTGCCCGCCGAGACCAAGAAGATCACCGAGTACGAGCAGGGGCTGATCATCGTGGCCGGCCCCACGGGCTCCGGCAAGTCGACGACGCTCGCCTGCATCCTCGATCACATCAACTCGACCCAGAAGGCCCACATGGTCACGATCGAGGATCCGATCGAGTACCTCTTCACGGACAAGAAGTCCTTCGTGAACCAGCGCGAGATCGGCATCGACGTGCCGGACTTCCACCAGGCGCTGAAGCACGTCGTCCGGCAGGACCCCGACGTCATCCTCGTCGGCGAAATGCGCGACTACGTGTCCTTCGACGCGGCGCTGATGGCCTCCGAGACGGGCCACCTGGTCTTCGCCACGATCCACGCGTCGAGCGCGCCGCAGTGCATCGGCCGCCTGCTCGACCTCTTCCCGACGGAGCGCCAGCCGCTGATCCGGCAGTCGCTCGCCTTCAACCTGAAAGCCATCCTCTGCCAGCGCCTGCTGCCCGCCGCGAAGGAGGGCGTGAAGATGGTGCCCGCCGTCGAGGTGCTCTTCAACAACTCGACCGCGCAGAAGCTGATCATGAACGCCGAGGACAAGAAGCTCTCGGACCTGATCCGCAGCTGCAAGGAGGAGGGCATGCAGGACTTCAACATGTCCCTCGTCGACCTGATCAACAAGCAGCTGATCACCAAGAAGGTCGCGCTCCAATACTCGCCCAACCCCGAGCAGCTGAAGATGAACCTTCAGGGGATCTACCTGGGCGACGATCACCGGATCCTGGGGTAGCGGGGAGTGCTGGGCTTCCTCCTGGGTCCGGCGATGCTGGAGCGGTGGGCGAAGGCCAACGGCTTCGAGATCGCCTCCTCCGAGGATTGCTGGTTCTTCAAAGGGCCGTATTTCTGGTCCGCGACCCGGGGCCAGAAGGTCTACCGGATCAGCGTCCGTGACCGGAACGGCAAGTTGAGGAGCGGCTACGCCTGCTGCGGGGGCTACTTACTGGGGACGCTCAGCGATCACGTCGACGTGACCTGGGACGCCTGAGCCATCTCCAGCCAGTAGGTCGCCGGGCCGTCGTTGCGGAGCGACACGACCATCGACGCGCCGAACTGGCCGGTCTTCACCGGTCGCGCCGTCAGCGCCGCCAGCCGCCCGCAGAACTTCAGGTAGAGCTGCTCCGAGCCCGGTGGGCGCATCGCCATTTCGAAGCCCGGGCGCTTGCCTTTCGAGAGGTCGGCGCAGAGCGTGAACTGCGAGACCACCAGGAACTCGCCGCCCACGTCCTCGCAGGAGAGGTTCGTCTTGCCCTGCGCGTCGTCGAAGATCCGGAGCCCGCTGATCTTCTTGACGAGCGTCTCCAGCTGCGCGTCGCCGTCCCCCTGCGCCACGCCCAGCAGGATGAGGAGGCCGCGGCCGATCGAGGAATGGACGGCCCCGTCCACGGAGACCGAGGCGTCTAGCACGCGCTGGAGGAGGGCCTTCATCGGGCGACGAAGACGCCGCCGGTGCCGTCGGCGATCTTCTTGAGGATGTCCCGGCCCTCCTTGGGGGCCGCGACGCCGATCGTGGTGATCGCGATGCGCTTGAAGCGGGCGGCGTCGAGGATGCGGTCGGCCAGCTGGGTGCGGTCCGACATGCCCACGCTGGGAATGCCGTCGGTGAGGATGAAGATCGTGTCGATGGAGTCCTCCCGCGGCGGGGTGTTCCAGTTGCCGCCCGAGAACTCGAGGGCGCGCATGAGGGCGCCGTGGACGTCGGTGCCCGTCTTGATCTCGAGCCCCTGGATGAACTTCACGGCCTTCTCGCGGGCGTCCTTCGCCGCGACGACCCACTTCTCGGAGAGCAGGGCCAGGCGGCCGTACATGCCGATGATGTCGAAGACCGCCCCTTCGGGGATGCCCTTGACGATCTTGCGGAGCTCGAAGCGGGCGACGTCGATGGCGCGCTCGCCCTCGAGCTTGTCGGTGTTGTCCACGATCTCGGGCTTCCAGGTGGCCGCTTCCTTCATGCTGAGGGAGACGTCGATGATGAACACGACCTTCGTGGAGTGGAGGGGGATGCCGTAGAACTGGGTGACGCCGGGGCCCTCGGGCAGGTCGGCCTTCGAGGGGACGTAGGTGCCGGCGAGGAACTCGGTCTCGTTCTTCTCCCACCAGTTCTGCCAGGCGGCGTACTCGCCGTGCTTCGTGACGCCCGTGAGCTTTTTCAGGAGCTCGTTGATCTCGTACTTCATCCGCCCGGAGGAGCCGGGGAGCATCTTGATGAAGGAGGGCACGAGCTTCTTGTCGCCGGACCTCGCCAGCGCCTGCGCGGCGGCGAGGCGCGACTCCCAGATGCCCCCCTCGAGCCAGGGCATCAGCGCCTTCCGGACCTCCTCGTTCCGCTCGGTCCGCGGGGCGAGGGCGTCGGCGATGGCGACCCTCACGCCGGGCTCGATCTCCCGACCGGCGCGGGCGATCAGCGCCGCCAGCGCCTCGGGCGCGTCAAGGCGGCCCAGCGCCTCGGCGCAGCAGGCGCGCGGATACCATTCCGCGGTGTTGTTGAGCGCGAGGATGATGGACTTCGCGGTCGTCAGCTTCGCGATCTGCGAGAGCATGCGCGGGATCAGGCCGTTGAGGATCTCGATCTTGCCGGCGACGATGTCGTAGTCGTGCTTCACGAACTGCCACTTGTTGGCGTCGCCCTTGACGATCCGGCCCTCCTTGTCGCGGACGACCTCGACCTTCTCCAGCTCCTTGACGATCTTCAGCCGCTCCTTGTCGAACTCCGCGATCTGGAGGAGACCCGCCCGGAAGGCGGCGATGAAGATGTCGACGCTGCGCTCATCGTTCAGTTTGACGAGGGTCGCGGAGGCGCGTTCGACGGCGAAGCGGTCGAGGGCGACGAAGCCCTTGCTGAGGGCGTCCTTGGCCTTGTCGACCTCGTCCTGGGGCTGCGCCTGGAGGAGGAAGCAGACGGCGAGGAGGAAGCGCATGGGATTAGATTAGAGCCCGGGACGGGAATTGGCAAGGGAGGCGGGGAACTTGGGGGGACCTGGACCTAGCCGCTGACGCAGCCCTTGTGGCGGCGGACATTCGGCTCGTCGCTCACGCTGAGCTTCCAGGCGCCGCGGCGCCGGCGGGCGTTGAGGACCTTGCGGCCGCCCTTGGTCTTCATGCGGGCGCGGAACCCGTGCTTGTTCTTGCGCCGGCGGTTCCGGCTCTTCCACTTGTAGCCCATGTCGGCCTTTCAGCGATCAGGTAGAGCGCAGAAGGTATCGGGATCCCGGGGCGATGTCAACTACTTCTTCGCGGGGGGCTTGGGGTCGACCACCGTGGGCGCCTCAGCGAGCTTGCGGTCGGAATCGGCGACCTTCACCGGGCGGCTGGTGGTCTGCTGGTCTTCCTTCTCGAGGGGCGCCTTGTAGAGGTGGGGGAAGAGCTGGCGCATGTACTTCTCGAGCGTGACGATCGTGGGCCCGTAGCCCTTGTGATACATGAAGTACTCGATGTCGTAGCCCATCTTCCCCGCGTCCTGGTAGCGCTTGGAGAGGTTGCGCTCCAGCGACTTCAGGATGATCTTCTCGAGCGCCTCGGGAATGTCGGGGTTCACGTCGCGCGGCTTGGGGATGTCCTTCACGACGACGTTCTCGAGGATCACGGTGGTGTCCTCGTTCGTGCCGAAGATGGACTCGCCGGTGAGCAGCTCGAACATCACGACACCCAGGGAGAAGACGTCGCTGCGCGCGTCCGTGGGCATGTACTGGGCCTGCTCCGGCGACATGTACTGCGCCTTGCCCATGAGGACCTGGCCCTCCTGGTCCTTCATCAGGTTGCGCGCCTTGGCGATGCCGAAGTCGGTGATCTTGACCTCGCCCTCGGCGGAGATCATCAGGTTCTTGGGGGAGATGTCGCGGTGGACCACGCCGAGCGGGCCGCCGTGCTTGTCGCGCTTCGAGTGGGCGTATTCCAGGCCGCGGCAGACCCTCGAGATGATGAAGGCGCCCAGCTCGAAGGGGACCTTGGTGGCGAGCTCGATGTGGCGGTTCAGGAACTCCTGGAGGTTGATCCCGTTCACGAACTCCATCGCGATGTAGTACTGGTTGCCGATGCGGCCGAGCTTGTAGATCTGGACGATGTTCTGGTGGACCAGGTCGGCGACGAGCTTCGCCTCGCCGATGAACATGTCCACGAAATCCCGGTCGCCGGTGAACTT
>JACQFK010000451.1 GCA_016200125.1 Planctomycetota bacterium | reverse complement strand
GGCGACGATCAAACCCATCGACGGCGCCTTCGGGGACTGGTCGGCGACGGTGGGGCCGACGCGGCCGGTGAGCAGGATGTGCGGGGCGCCGATGTGGTCCTGGTCGCCGTGGTGCATCGTGCGGATGATCGAGAACTTGTCGGCGAGCTTCGCCTGGCGGGGGAACATCTCGGTGATCTGCATCCCCGGGACGTTGGTCGCGACGGGGCGCCAGAAGCCGCGGTACTCGGCGGGCGCGTCGGGCTTCATGTCCCAGAGGTCGATGTGGCTGGGGCCGCCCTCGAGCCAGATCAGGATGACGCGAGTGTCCTTGGCGGGCGCGTCGCCGCGCGCCTGGAGGAGGCGGGGGAGGGTGAGCGTGGTGAGTCCCGCGGCGCCCAGCTGCAGGAAGCTCCGGCGGCTGAGCCGATCGCAGCAGCCCCGGGTGTCGCCCGCGTTGAGTCGGATCATCCGTCTCCAGGTGCCCGGAGGCGGGGCCGGGCGGTGCGGGGAAGGGCGAATATCGAAAACCGGGAAAGGAGGCCGCTCTGCGACCAGGGGGGAGAGGAAGCTGCCGGGCCGGGGCTCTTCCCGGTTTTCCGTTTTCGGCTTTCGATTTTCGTCTCAGCGGATAACGCTTGAAGCAGAGGAGATCAAATCAGATAATCTCACCCCTATGCACGTTCCCTGCACGAAGTGTGGCAAGCCCGCGGATCTCCAGGAGACGAAGCCCGACCGCACGCGGCTCTTCAAGTGCCGCGATAAGAAGTGTCGCGAGCAATTCATCCTGCCGCAGCTGCCGCCGCCCACGGGCAACTGGCGCTAGTCGGCATCCCACAAACCTAACGGTTACGTTTGTGGGATGGTGAGGCGGCGCTCTTACTGCAGCACTACGTAGAGCGCGTTGGGCGGCAGCGTCACCACGAAGGCTCCGCCCTTGGACTCCGACTTCAGCTCGCCCGCCGGCATGCCGTTGGCGTCCAGCACGACCGCCTTCTTGAGCTTCGCGTTCCGCAGCGTGATCTGCGCCTGGGTCTCCACCTCGTTCCAGGGCTCGGCGCCGGTGTCGTCGATCCGCTTGCCCTGGTAGCTGTTCTTCCCCTCGGGGTCCTTGAAGGTCGCGGGGCTTTCCTTCCAGTGATAGGGACGGCAGCTCGTCGTCACCTGGACCAGGATCGACTGGCTGACGGCCAGATCCTTGTCGTCGAGCGGAACGACCAGGATCGACGCATAATCGTTCTTCGACTCGATCGTCAGCGTCTTCAGCGCGAAGGCGCCCCTCTTGGAGAGGAAGCCCGTCACGCCCTGGGCCTTCGGCGCGTCGACCGTGCACCAGCCGTCGCCGTGGTTGAAAGTGAGCTCGCCCGTCGCGCTCGTTACGACCTTCTTCGAATCGTCGATGTACTTCGACAGATCGACCGCCGTCGTCTTGGCGGGGTCGCCGGCGTACTTCACCTCCACGGGGCCGACGAGGAACGCGAGCGGGTTGATCCCGCCCTTCAGGTTGACCTCCTTGGGGAGATGGCCCGTGTGGCGGTTCGGGTCGAAGGACTCCTCCTCGCCGATCACCGTCGACCTCAGGGTCCAGATGTCGTCCATCGCCCGCTCCTCGTGGACCACCGGGTCGGCCTTCTTCACGTAGGCCTTGCGGAACAGGAGCGACGACGCGGGGAAGCCGCCAAGGAAGGCCGGGGTGGACACCTGCCACTTGTTGACCGTGCGGTCGTAGCCCGTCTGGCCCATGGCGAACCAGTAGAGGACGTCGAAGCCCGTGAGCGAGCTGTAGGCCGCGGTGAGGAAGGGGGCCTCCGACTGGTAGCTCATCGGCGGCACCCAGGTGCACTCCGAGATCAGGAAGGGGTAGCCCGCGACCAGCTTCCGGTTGGTTGCGAGGCGCCGGGGCATGAGCAGGGTGGAGCCGTCCTGGAAGTAGTCGCCCTGGCTCACCAGGTAGCCGGTCTTGTGGTTCTCGGTCGGGTTGATGTGGGCGCCGGCGTTGACGTAGTAGTTCATCCCGATGATGTCGTTCGCGGTGTAGGACCAGTGCTCGGCGTCGAGCATGAGCAGGTTGTTCGCGGTGTGCCAGTTGCCCGCGTTGATGAGCATCCAGCAGCCGAGCTCCTTGCGCAGGAACTCGTTGATGTCCTTGTTGAAGGCGTACATCGTCTCCGAGAAGAACTGCAGGGTGTCCGCGAGCCGCTTGAGGCGGCCGCCGGTCTGGTCGGAGTTGAATTCCCACATGTGCATGAAGCCGGCGACGCCCGCGGCGAGGTCGTCGCCGTCGCACTTGGTGCCGCCCCAGGCCTCCTTCGCCTTGTCGAGGGAGCCGTACTTCTTGGCGGCCCAGGCGCCGTTCTTCGTCATGAGGCGCTTGCGCTCCTCGCCCTTCACGTGCTCGATCGTCCAGAAAAGGAGGCTGTCCTCGTTCTGGATCTGGAAGATGGCGATCGCGGGCTCCTTGGCGAGCGGCGGCCCGAAGGCATTCTTGTGGGTGAAGAACTCCTTCAGCCAGCCCTTGTAGGCCGCCTGCAGGTCCTCGTCCCAGAAGAGCGTGCCCGGCAGGTTGCCGCTCGGGTGGCCCTTGAGGCCCCAGGCGGGGTTGGCCTGCGCCGAGATCGCCCAGTAGGGCGAGAAGGTGGTGTAGATCCCCTCGGCCTTCATCGCGGCGACGAACTTCTGGACCTTCTCGATCTCCGCGACGTCGACGTCGCTGATCTTCGACTGCGGCCCCTTCGGGTTGAGCGCGCCGTGCCAGCGGACCATGTTGACGCCGCGCTTGGCGAGGAAGCGCGCGTGCTTGCGGATGCTCTCCATCTCGGCCGAGGGGCCGCCGTTCGTGTTGACCGCCCAGAAGCGGACGGGCTGGCCGTTGCCGAGGCTGAAGTCGCCCGCCGGGGTGCGCTGGACGAAGCCGGCCTCGCCCGCCGCCTTCTCGTTCAGGCTCCGCAGGTCGAGGAGCGCCTTGGGGCTGAACTCGTCGTCGTCGGGCTCGAAGGCCCAGGTGCCGGGCTCGGCGAGCCCCAGCTTCTCGCCGGGCTTGCGCGCCCCGTTGGGCGAGAAGGATCTCGTCGTCAGGCAGAAGCAGTCGAGCCCGCCGTGGTGCTGGTTGCCCGAGTGCATCTTGAACGAGATCGTCGCGGTGCCTGCCTTGAGCTCGACCGGCCCCGCCTTCATCCAGGCGACGAAGCGCATGTCGGGCTTGTTGTCCGACGCCAGGTTCACCTGGTCGACGCCGTTTCGGGTGTCGATCTCCTTCCACTCCCCCTCGGCGAGCCGCCAGGAGAGCGACGCGGCGATCGGGTTGGCGCGCACCCAGAGGGTGTAGGTAGCCGCCTTCTTCACCGGGACGTCGTAGGTGACGAGGCCGTCCTTGTTGGAGTAGTTCGAGACCCAGTCGCCGCCGGAGAGCAGGTCCTTCTTGATGCTGTTGTACCAGCCGTGGACGGGCCCGACGTCCTTCGTTCTGGCCGCCTCGCCCTCGATCCAGATGAGGTCGTCGTCGCCCGCGGGGGCCAGGCTGAAGGCTGCGGCCAGGAGGAGTGAGAGCATCGGCAGTGTCCTGAACTCGGTACGAATACCCGCCCCAACACCTGGAGAGTGTAACCCGGGAGGCGGCGGATCTAACGACGCTTCTACTTCAGGAGCGGCGCCAGGAGCTCGTAGGACTTCGCGGCGACCTCGGCGGCGCGGTGGCTGTCGCGCGAGAGTTCCAGCGCGACGGGTCCGGCGTACTTGAGGCGGCGCAGCTCGCGGAAGACGGGGGGGAAGTCGATCTCGCCCGCCCCGGGGACGAGGTGCTCATGGACGCCGCGGCGGGCGTCGTCGAGCTGAACGTTCCTCAGCGTGGACGCGAACTCCGCGAGGTGGTCCTGAGGCGCACCGGGCTCGGTGACGATGAGGTGGCCGATGTCGATCGTGGTCTTGAGGTCGCTGCGCCCCAGCCGCTTCCGCAGCTCGCGGTAGCGGACCAGGCCGTCGACGAGATGG
>JACQFK010000450.1 GCA_016200125.1 Planctomycetota bacterium | reverse complement strand
GTCGGCCCCCGCGATGAACGCGCGGTCGCCGGCGCCGGTCAGGATGACCGCCCGGGTGGACGCCAGGTCGCGGCACTCCTCGAAGACCTTCGCGAGCCGCGCGATCACGTCCTCGTTGAGCGCGTTCAGCTTCTCCGGCCGGTTGACCGTGACGGTTGCGATCCCCTCTTGCTCGGAGAGCAGGACGAGATCGGCGGCCATCACTTCACCACGATGATCTTGATTTCCTTGAGCCGGATGTCCTCCTTGAGCGGCCGGTCCGTGTTCTTGTCGGTGTCGACGCTCCCGATCTCCTTCACGACCTTCATCCCGCTCTCGGGGACGCGCCCGATGATCGTGAACTTCTTGTCGTGGGACTCCTGGCGCTTGAGGTCGATGAAGAACTGCGAGCCGGTGAAGCCGCCCTTGAGGTTCTGCGACATCGCCACCGAGCCGGTCTCGTGGACGACGCTCTGGTTCTCCGCCTCGGACTTGACGGCGTAGCCGGCGTGGCCGAAGCCCAGGTCGTAGGGGCAGCCCGTCTGGATCCATCCGCCCTTGATGATGCGGTGGAAGTTCATGTTGTTGTAGAAGCCGCGGTGGGCGAGCGAGACGAAGCTCGCGACGTTGTTCGGCGCCTCCTCGGGCAGCAGGTCGATCTGGAAGTCGCCCCTCGAGGTGCTGACGGCGGCCGCCAGGCGGGACGAGCCGTCCGCCTGCGCCGCGACCTTGAGCGCAGCGGTGGCCGAACGGACCTCCTTCTCGCCGCCCTTGTAGACGGCCGTGAACGAGAGCGTCCCGGGCTTCAGCGTCGGGATCCGGAAGATGCCGTTCAGGCTCTTCTTGGGCTTGAGAGTGACGCGCGCGGGGCCCATGCGGTCCACCAGGTGCGGATCGGGCTTGAGCACCGCGTAGGAGAACTGCTTGGTCTTGCCCGGGGAGGCCTCGAAGGAGACGTCGAAGCTGAGCGAGCGGTCCTCGAAGACGAGCTCGGCGACGTCGAGGTTCTTGTCCCCGCCGTTGGAGAGCGTGACCTCGGCCTGGACCTCCTCGCCGATGACGTACTCGGTCTTGTCGGTCGCGACGGTGAGCGTCAGCTCCGACGGACCCGCGGCGGGAGGCTGCTGGAAGAAGAGGACGGCCGCGACTGCGATTGCCACCTTGACCATGAAAAGCTCCTTCTATCGGATCCTGACCCTATTTCTTTCGTTCAACCACGGTCACGCTCTTGATGACGACTTCCTGTTCCGGACGATCTTCGTGGTGGGCGCCGCAGCAGGGGGTCGCCCCGCCGGTCTTCACGACGCGCCCGCATTTCTTGCAGGGGTTGTGGTCGCTCTTCACCCGCTCGACCGACTTGACCACCTCCTCGCCGCCGACCACCTGCCCGAAGACGGAATAGTTCCCGTCCAGCTGGGGCACGCCCCCGAAGCAGATGAAGAACTGCGAGGTCGCGCTGTTGGGATTGTTGGTCCGGGCCATGGAGACGGTCCCGAACACGTGCTTGGTGGAGGAGAATTCGGCCATGAGCGGCGTCTTGATCTCCTTTGCCGGATCCTTCGGGATGCCCCCCTGCATCATGAATCCCGGGATGATGCGGTGGAACTGCGAGCCTTCGTAGAACCCGCTGCGGGCCAGCTTGAGGAAGTTCTCGACGTGGTTCGGGGCCACCTGCGGGAAGAGTTCGATGTCGATGGCGCCGTGGTTGGTCTCGATCTTCGCGATCCAGTCGCGCATGACGTAGAGGCGGACCTCGTTGGAGGAGGCGTCGCCGAAGGTCCAGCGGATCCGGTACCAGCCTTCCTTGTCCTCGGGGACCGGCGGGAAGGCCGGGGCGATGTCCACGACCCGGCCGAGGAAGCCGCCGGGTTCGAGCGCCACGGTCCTCCGGGTGATGCCCTTCGTCTTGCCGACGGGCTTCACGACCTTCCCGGCGGGGTCCTGGATCTCGAGCCCCTCGAGGTAGCTCTCGGGTTCGTCGACCTTCGCCTCCTTGTCGCCGGCGTTCTCCAGGGTGAAGCGCAGCGGCGCCTTCTGGCCCGGCCGGCAGACCTTCTCCTGGGCCTCGATCGCGAGGCGCAGCGGCGCGGCCTGCGCCAGGAGAACCAGGACGAGCGCGGTCGTGGTCATGCCTTCGTGTACTCGTAGAACCCGCGGCCGGCTTTCTTGCCGTTCCAGCCGGCCGTGACCATCCGGCGCAGGAGCGGAGGGGCCGCGTACTTGGAATCGCGGAACTCGGAGAACAGCACGTCCATGATGTAGAGCGTCGTGTCGAGCCCGACGAAGTCGAGCAGCTTGAGCGGCCCCATCGGCATGTTGCAGCCCAGCTCCATGGCCGTGTCGATGTCCTCCTTCGTGGCGAGACCGCTTTCGAGCGAGCGGACCGCCTCGCATATATACGGAACGAGGAGGAGATTGACGATGAATCCGGGCGTATCCTTGGCCGTCACGGTCACCTTCCCCAGAGACTCGGCGAAGGCCTTCGCCGCGGCGTAGGTCTCGGCGCTCGTCACCTCGGGCCGCACGATCTCGACCAGCTTCATGATCGGCACCGGGTTCATGAAGTGCAGCCCGATGAAGCGGTCCATCCGCTTCGTCGCCGCGGCCTGCGCGGTGATCGAGATGCTCGACGTGTTCGAGGCGAAGATCGTGGAGGGCTTGCAGAGCT
>JACQFK010000486.1 GCA_016200125.1 Planctomycetota bacterium | reverse complement strand
GCTGCTCGCGGCGGCCGGCGCCAACTACTACATGGACGTCTGCCTCAACACCGACCGGATGCTGGCCTACTTCGACACCAGCGGGCACGACGACCAGACCCTCCGGGAGATCTGCGGCCGGAATCCCGCCCCGGAGTACCGCGAGTGGGCGCTGGCCCGGGGCATCTTCAGGAAGACGGAAGAGGGAGGGCTCGCCCGCGGGCCCCAGTGGGGGAATCTCCGCTCCTTCTGCGACTCGGACCCGGAGCTGCGGGAGCTCCTGAACGCGACGCCCGCGATGTACGGATTCAAGCACGCGGGCCCCCGGCCGGCGAACGACGTGACCCGCCAGGTCAAGGCGAACCAGGCGGCGGCGCGGGAGGCGATCTACAGCGAGCTGGACCTCGACAAGCTCCGCGCGATCGGCCCTTCCCGGGTCCTCGCCACCGAGGCAACCTCGAAGGACGATCACCTCAACTCGCCCGAGAAGGGCTCGCGCCTTTCGACGGAAAGCGCCCGCGGCCTCTCCCCCGAGCAGCAGGACGTGCAGATCGTGATCGCCGACGGCTTGAGCGCCGATGCGGTCCACCACAACGTGGTCCAGCTGATTCCGGTCCTGATGGACGGTCTGCGCAGCCGGGACCTCAAGATCGGACGGACGATCCTCGCCCGCTACGGCCGGGTGAAGCTCGCGGAGCACATCGCGGACCTGCTCAAGCCGAAGCTCGTCGTACTGCTGATCGGAGAGCGGCCGGGCGGAGATGCCCTGGCCTCGCGAAGCCTCTCGGCGTATCTCGTCCACCCGACCTGGGAGCCCGACGTGCAGCGGGAGGCGGCCCGTTTCAGCAGCAACCCGCGGATCCGCTTCGAGTACACGGTCCTCTCCAACATCTATTCGGGCGGGCTCCCCCCGCTGGAGGCGGGCAGCGTCGTCGCCGAGAAGGCCCTGCAGATCCTGGCATTCAAGGCCGCCGGCAACCGGCTGGAGGCGGCGATCAAGAACAAGGCGTGAAATTCGTTGCGTGAAGCAGGCGGTATTCGGAGAGTAACGGCATGGCAAACGACGCATCGATCCTGAAGGCGATCGCGCGCTCGAAGCACGAGAAGGTCAAGGTCGCGATGACCGACCTCGACGGCATCCTGCGCGGGAAGTACCTTCACAAGAGCAAGTTCCTGTCGGCCGCGGAGTCGGGCTTCGGCTTCTGCAACGTCGTCTTCGGCTGGGACTCCGGCGACGTCTGCTACGACAACGGGAAGTACACCGGCTGGCACACGGGCTACCCGGACGCGACGGCGAGGATCGACCCGTCGACCTACCGGACCGTCCCCTGGGACGACGGGATACCCTTCTTCCTGGGCGACTTCGGCCTCGACGTCTGCCCGCGAACCCTGCTCAAGCGGGTCCTCGCGAAGGCGAAGAAGGCGGGCTACGTCGCCAAGTGCGGCGTGGAATTCGAATGGTTCAACTTCCGGGAGACGCCCCAATCGCTCGCCGCGAAGGGCCACGCCGACCCGCAGCCGCTCACGCCCGGCATGTTCGGCTACTCGGTGCTCCGCTCCAGCCTGAACCAGCCCTACTTCGCCGCGCTCATGGACCAGCTCCGCGCCTTCGGCGTCCCGCTCGAGGGGCTCCACACCGAGACCGGACCGGGCGTCTACGAGGCGGCGATCTCCTTCTCGGAGGCGCTGGAACAGGCCGACCGGGCCATCCTCTTCAAGACGGCGGCGAAGGAGATCGCCTACCGCCACGGCAACGTCGCCTCCTTCATGGCCAAGTGGAACGCGAAGCTGCCCGGCAGCGGCGGCCACATCCACCTCAGCCTCTGGGACGCGGCCGGGAAGAAGAACGTCTTCCACGACGCCCGCGACGCCTCGCGGATGAGCGCGACCTTCAAGAGCTGCCTCGCCGGCCAGCTCCGCTGCCTCCCCGAGATCCTGCCCCTCTTCGCGCCGACCGTGAACAGCTACAAGCGCCTCGTCGACGGCTACTGGTCGCCCACGAAGCCCACCTGGGGGATCGACAACCGCACGACCGCGTTCCGCGTGATCCCGGGGAGCGAGAAGTCGACCCGCGTCGAGGTCCGCATCGGCGGCGCCGACATCAATCCCTACCTCGCGGTCGCCGCCGCGGTGGCCAGCGGCCTCTACGGCATCGAGAAGGGGCTCAAGCTCACGGACATGCCGATCAAGGGCAGCGCCTACCAGGAGTCCTCGATCCCGCGCCTGCCGCGCACCCTGGCGGAGGCGACGGCGCGGCTCTCGGACTCGAAGATCGCGCGCGAGCTCTTCGGCGACGGCTTCGTCGACCACTTCGTCCGCACGCGGCAGTGGGAGTGGTCGCAGTTCGCCGACGCGGTGACCAATTGGGAACTTCAACGGTACTTCGAAATCATCTAGAGGACGCCATGCGACTGAAAGACAAGGTCTGTCTCATCACCGGGTCCTCGAGCGGCATGGGCCTCGAGGCGGCGAAGCTCTTCGCGGCGGAAGGGGCGAAGGTCGTCCGCACGGACATCAAGGAGGGCCCGGAGGTTGCGGGGACCTTCTTCGTCAAGGCCGACGTCTCGAAGGAGGCCGACTGCAAGTCGCTCGTCGAGGCGGCGGTGAAGAAGTTCGGCGGGCTCGACGTGCTCTACAACAACGCGGGCATCTTCCCGGCCGACGACCACTCGGTGATCGACACCGAGGAGAAGGTCTGGGACCGCGTCTTCGCCGTGAACGTGAAGGGGACCGCGTTCCCCTGCAAGTACGGCATCCCCGAGATGATCAAGCGGGGCGGCGGCTCGGTGGTCAACGTCGCGAGCTTCGTCGCGATCCTCGGCTGCTCGGTGCCCCAGGACGCCTACACCGCCTCGAAGGGGGCGATCATCGCGCTCACCAAGTCGCTCGCGGTCCAGTTCGGCCCGAAGGGGGTCCGGTCGAACGCGATCTGCCCGGGCCCGATCGAGACGCCGCTCCTCACCGAGTGGCTGCTCAAGGAGCCGGCCGAAAAGGCCAAGCGGATCAACCGGATCCCGATGGGCCGCTTCGGGAAGCCGGCGGACATCGTAAATGTCGCCCTCTATCTCGCCTCCGATGAGTCGGCCTGGACCAACGGCGCGGCGATCCTCGTGGACGGCGGCATCACGTCGAACTACTTCTAAATGAAGATTATCAACCCCGCGACCGGCGCGGTCCTCGTCGAGGTCCCCGAGACCGGCTCGATCCCGGAGAAGGTGGCGTTCGCCAGAAAAGCGGTCCCGAGTCAGCCGCTCTCCGAGCGCTTGGCCGTCGTCCGCCGCTTCCGATCGCTGCTGGTGGAGCGTAAAGAGAAGCTGGCCCAGACGCTGACCTCGGAGGTGGGCAAGCCGATCACCCAGTCGCGAAACGAGATCGAGGGGACCCTGGGCCGGATCGACTTCTTCCTCGAGAACGTCCCCAAGGTCCTGCGCGACGAGGTCGTGCTCAAGGATGCAGCGCAGAAGCTCGAGGAGAGGATCTCGCTGGAGCCGCTCGGGCTGATCCTGAACATCTCGGCGTGGAACTACCCCTATTTCGTGGGCTCGAACGTCTTCCTTCCGGCGCTGCTGACCGGCAACGCCGTGCTCTACAAGCCGTCGGAGTTCGCCACGCTGACCGGACTCGCGATCGGGGACCTCTTGAAGGAGGCCGGCCTACCGGACGGCGTCTTCACCGTGTTCGCCGGGCGCGGCGAATCGGGCGTCGAGCTTCTCAGGCAGAACGTCGACGGCGTCTTCTTCACCGGCTCCTACGCCACCGGGAAGAAGATCGCCGAGTCGGTGGCGGGCCGGATGATCCGCGTCCAGCTGGAACTGGGCGGCAAGGATCCCGTCTATGTTTGCGACGACGTCGACGTCAAGACCGCGGCCGAAGCGACGGCCGACGGCGCGTTCTACAACACGGGCCAGAGCTGCTGCGCGGTGGAGCGCATCTACGTCCAGCGCAAGCTCTACGAGCCCTTCGTCGATCATTTCGTCCGGACGGTCAAAGGCTTCAAGGCCGGAGATCCGACCGATCCCGAGACCTACATCGGCCCCCTGGCCCGCGCGGCCCAGATCCCGGTCCTCGAGGATCAGGTCACGGACGCGGTCTCGAAGGGCGCGCGCCTGCTCTGCGGCGGCCGGCGGATGAGCCGTCCGGGCAACTACTTCGAGCCCACGGTCCTGGTCGATGCGAAGCACGACATGAAGGTGATGCGCGACGAGTCCTTCGGGCCGATCATCGGAATCATGGCGGTGGACGGTGACGACGACGCCCTGGAGCTCATGCAGGATACCGAGTACGGGCTGACTGCCGGCGTCTACACGAAGGACCGGGCGCGCGCGGAGCGCATCTTGTCGAAAGTCGGCGCGGGCAGCGCCTACTGGAACTGCTGCGACCGGGTGAGCCCGAGGCTCCCCTGGTCGGGACGCGGACACTCGGGGATCGGCTGCACGCTCTCCACCTACGGCATCCAGACCTTCCTCCAGCCCAAGGCCTGGCATCTCCGGGGCTAGAAAGAAAACCCCCGGCCTTTCGACCGGGGGTTCCCGGGTGTCCGCTTAGGAGAGGCTACTTCCCCGACGCTTCCTTCTTGCCCACTCCGGGAATCCTCGAGATCAGGTCCTTCAGGTTCACGCCGCTCACGCCCTCGAGCACCGGGGGCAGCTGCGCGATGATGTCGACGATGTCCTTCGTCACCTTGGAGGCGCCTACGCCCTCCCCGCCGTTCGAGATGATCGTGATCTTCTCGGTGCGGCCGAGGGGCTCCGCGATCGCCCGCGCGAGCTCGGGCAGCTTCTCGATGAACATCTGCGCGATGGCCGCCTCGTTGTAGGTGCGCCAGGCTTCGGCCTTCTTCCTCATCGCCTCGGCCTCGGCCTGGCCCTTCGCCAGGATGACTTCGGCCTCGGCCAGGCCCTTCGCCCGCACCGCCTCGGCTTCCGCGAGGCCCTTCGCCTTGATCGCCTCACCTTCGCCGCGTCCGACGTTCTGCGCCGACAGCGCGCGCGCCTCGGCTTCCGCGATCGTCTGGAACTTCGACGCCTCGGCGATCTGCTGGATCCGGAAGCGCTCGGCTTCCGCGGGACGCTGGACGGTCGCCTGGAGTTCCTTCTGCTTGATCTCGATCATCCGCTCCTTCTCGATGTCGAGCACCTTCATCTCTTCCAGCTTCACCGCCTGCTGGGACTTGAACTTCTGGAGGTCGTAGGCCAGGTCCGACTCGGCCTTCCTCTGGTTGATGGAGGCCTGGTAGTCGGCCTGCTTCATCTCGTAGTTCCGCTTCGACTCGGCGACGGCCGTCTCGGCGAGGAAGCGCGCCTCCTGCCCGGCCTGGATGTTCTTCGAGCTCTGGATCGTCGCTTCGCGGTCGGCGATCGACTGTCCGACGATCGCCTCCTTCTTCACCTCGGCGATCTTCGGCTTGCCGAGGGCGTCCAGGTAGCCCTGGTCGTCCTGGACCTCCTTGATCGTGAAGGACACGATCTGCAGGCCCATGTTCGCGAAGTCGACCGCCGACTCGGACTGCACGTTCTGGGCGAACTTGTCGCGGTCCTTGTACAGCTCCTCGACGGTCAGCTTGCCGATGATCGCCCGCAGGTGGCCTTCCAGCGTCTGGTGGGCGATCGACATCACCTCGGTGGGGGTCTTGGACAGGAACTGCTCGGCCGCCGTCCGGATCGCGATGTCCTCGCCCTTCACCTTGATCTGGGCCACGCCGTCGACGCGGACGGGGACGCCCGTGATCGTGTAGACCGAGGGGGTCTTGACGTCGATCGTCATGAGCTCGAGGGAGAGGGTTTCAGCCTTCTCGACGACCGGCCAGACCCAGGTGCCGCCGCCCTTGACGATGCGGAAGCCGACCTGCTTCTCGCGGCCCGCGGCGTCGACCACGCGGTGCTTGCGGCCGGAGACGATGAGCACCTCGTTCGGGCCCACCTTCGTGTACCGCGCCGCGAACATCACGAAGAAGATGAAGAGCATGAACAGGAGACCTCCCACGACCAGGACCAGCATCCCGGTCGAGATCTCCGCCATTGACAGGAACTGAGTACCCATGGCTCTTCCTCCTCCTCTGGTTCTGGTTCAGGAAACTTTCTGGACGACGAAGGCCGTCCCGATCTGCTTGACGATTTTCACCACGGTGTTGACCGGCAGCTCCTTGCCGTCGACCGTCTTGGCGGGATTCGTGTACCGCGAGCCGCGGAGCACGTAGGCGACCTCGCCGACTCCGACGTGGGGGATGGGAACCGTCACCTCGGCCTCGATCCCGATCGCCTCGTTCGCGCGGGCGTGGCTCGAGGCCTGGGTGCCGAGCATGATCCGGTAGAACGCGTAGGAGACCAGGCCGCCGACCACGATTCCCGAGAAGGCCGCCGCGGGGAGGTGGATGAGCATCGGGTAGCCCGCCTTCTTGAGGAGGATGCCCACCCCGCCGAAAGTGGAGATGAACATCGCGATCGTCACGGGGGAGAGGGGGGAATAGTGGACGTGGCCCGAGGGATGGGCGCCGTCGATGGAGCCGCCCCCGTCCGCGCCGCCGCCGGTATCCAGATGGGCCCCGGGGTCGATGTGCGCCCCGGCGTGCCCGGAAAAGACGCCGGACAGCAGGCCGGAGAGCAGCGCGAAGCCCAGCCCCAGGAAGAAGCAGACGAGGTAGATGAATTCGAGGACGTCGGTTCCCATGTTCACATCTCCAGCGAGTACGATCCGACTATAGCACCCGGCTGGGCCGGGTCCAAGGAATAGCGCCGGATCGTGCCCGTCACGCTGGTTTGACCGCCCTCCCCTCCGCCCGTTACGCAAATCTGCATTGTTGAAGGGCGACTGAAGAAGGTCCATGTCATGAAACAAACTGCAACGAAACAAACCGTTTGTTTTTTGCAGGTGACGCACGGAAGATGACAGAGGAGTTGCGTTCGAGGAGGCGGTCGAGTACCATCGGGAGGCGGGTCAGGAAAGGGCACAATCCCCATGCTGCTTCACTTGCTCAGCCTCTCCTTCCTCTGCGCCTGTTCCGCCCCGCAGGCGGACGCCGGCCAGGCCCCCGCCATCAAGGCCGAGATCAAGGAAGTCCCCGCGAAGGGCGAAGGGCGCCCCTCGGTCCTCTGCGAGGGAACGGTCAACCTCCCCAACGGCGCCTTCATCCAGACCTACCTCTACTACGGCCATGTCAACGAGGGCAAGGCGATCGAGCGCGACACCGCCACGGTGCAGGGCGGCAAGTTCGTCCAGGAGTTCCAGCCCTACCCCAAGAAGATCTTCCCGGGAAAATACATCGTCCGCATGAGCTACAACCCCGACCTTCAGAACCAGGCCATCCCGGGCTTCACCCAGGTCATCGTCGACGTGACCGCCCAAATCGGCAGCGCCGAGGATCTGGAGCGCGAGACCAAGTTCTTCCGGGGCAAGCTCGCGGGCGAGCTCCAGGCGATGGTCGCCCTCGGCGACGAGCTGAAGGCGAAGATCGACGAGCTGCAGGGCAAACCCGACGCTGACTGGGCCCCGCTGCTCCGGGCCTGGAACGAGAAGACCCTCGTGATCCAGAAGCGCTGCGATCCCCGCAACGTCCCCGAGTACAACATCCTCGCCCTGGACCTTTCCGCCACCTCGGGCATGGAAAACCTGTCCGGCATCCTCAACTCCGCGGCCAAGTATGCGGCCGCGGGCAAGGGAAAGGACGCCCGGGAGGGCATCACCGTGCTCCGCCAGACGGCCGAGTACTGGGTGGGCGAGATGAACACCCCCAAGCTCACCAGCGCCGCGCAGGTGGTCGAGGCGATCGACGCCGCCGTCAAGATGCTCCGCGAGGCGCTCGCCCAGCCCGACCAGCCCGTCCTCCCCGTCCGCCGGAAGTTCCTCGCGATGAACGCGCTGCTCCAGAAATCCCTCCCCGAGGACCTCCAGCCCCTGGTCCTGGAGATCAGCACCCGGTCGTCGGCCTTCTTCAACGCCTTCTCGGACAAGGAGCCCAGCGCCAAGGAGCTCCACGCCCGGCTGATCGACTCGCTCGAGAAACTCGCCGCCCCGATGCGCCCCCTCAAGTGATCCACGACCTCATCCACGACTGGAACGACGCCGGCGACGCGCCCCGACGCCCCGCCCGGCGGATCGAGTTCGACGACGAGACGCTCCGCGACGGCCTCCAGTCCCCCAGCGCGGTCACCCCCCGCGTCGATCAGCGCCTCGAGATCCTCCGCCTCATGGACGCGATGGGGATCGATACGGCCGACATCGGCCTCCCCGGCGCCGGCGCCGCGGTCGCGGAGGACACCCTCGCGATCGCCCGCGCGATGGCCGCCGAGAAGATGAAGATCGCCCCCAACTGCGCCGCACGCACGCTGGAGGAGGACCTCCGGCCCATCGCCGAGATCGCCCAGAAGACGGGACGGCCCGTGGCGGCGGCGATGTCCCGCGCGAACCCCAAGGACCTCGAAGTGCTCTTCCTCACCGCCCTGGAGGCCGGCGCGAGCCGTCTCTGCCTCTGCGACACCTGCGGCCATGCGACGCCGCACGGCGTTGCGCAGCTCGTCGGCTGGACCCGAAGGCTGCTCGAGAGCCGGAAGCTCGGACATGTCCGCCTCGACTTCCACGGCCACATGGACCGCGGCCTGGGCGTCTGGAATTCGATCGCGGCGCTCCAGGCCGGCGCCCATCGCCTGCACGGGACCGCACTCGGCATCGGCGAGCGGGTGGGCAACGCGCCGATGGACCAGATCCTCGTCAACCTGAAGCTCATGGGCTGGATCGAGAACGACCTCACCCGGCTCACCGAGTACTGCCGGAAGGTCTCCGACTACGCGCAGATCCCCATCCCCCACGGCTACCCGGTCGTGGGCCGGGACGCCTTCGAGACCGCCACCGGAGTCCACGCCGCCGCGATCGTCAAGGCCATGAAGAAGGGCGACGCCTGGCTGGCCGACCGGGTCTACTCCGGCGTGCCGGCCGGCGATTTCGGCCGCGTCCAGGAGATCGCGATCGGCCCGATGAGCGGGAAGTCCAACGTGATCCACTGGCTGCAGCTCCGGGGCCACGCCGCCACCGATCCGCTCGTCGCCGCGATCCTGGACCGGGCGAAGCATTCGAACCGGCTCCTGTCCGATGAGGAGATCCTCGATGTCGTCCGCAAAGGGTAGCGGCGCCGTGAAGAAGAAGCCCCTCATCGGGATCAACTGCAAGATCATCGCCGACACCGGCGATTCGTACTACAAGCTCGACCGCAACTACGTCCGCTCCATCGAGCGCGCGGGCGGCGCCGTGGTGATCATGCCGGCCTTCCGGGGAGCCGCCGAGATGCGAGCCTTCCTCGACCGCCTGGACGGCCTTCTTCTCACCGGCGGGCCGGACATCAACCCCTGCCGCTGGAAGGAGAAGCCCCATCCGAAGACCGAGCTGATGGACGGGGACCGGGAGAAGAGCGACTTCCTGACGCTCCGCGAGGCGCTGCGGCGCGACCTTCCCACGCTCTGCATCTGCTGCGGCCACCAGGAGCTGAACATCGCGCTCGGAGGCACGCTCAACCAGCACGTCACCGACCTCAAGGGGGTGCAGGTCCACGCGGGCGGGACGACTCACCGGGTGAAGATGACGGGCCCTTCCCGGACGCGGGACATCCTGCGGGCGCCGAGGTTCAGCGTGAACTCGTGGCACCACCAGGCCATCCGCAACGTCGGCCGCGGACTCGTCGTGACGGCCGAGAGCGACGACGGCCTGATCGAGGGCATCGAGAGTCCCAAGCACCGCTTCATGATTGGCGTCCAGTGGCACCCCGAGCGGATGCAGGACGACGCCCGCCAGCAGGCCCTCTTCCGCGCGCTCGTCGCGGAGGCGCGAAAGTAGCTCCCCTTCCAACTGCTACCAT
>JACQFK010000485.1 GCA_016200125.1 Planctomycetota bacterium | reverse complement strand
TCGACCACGTTGCCGTCGAGGTCCGTTCCGGCCGCGGGCGCGGCGGCCGGGGCCGCGGCGGGGGCCGCTCCGGCGGCGGGAGCGGCGGCCGCGGGCTTGGGCGCGGGCTTCGCGGCCGGCTTCTCCTGCTTGGGCTTCGCGTTCGGATTCGTGACCTTGTTCTCGGGATGCACCCAGTCGATCACCTGGGCCACCCGGTTGAAGCTGGCGTTCTCGTACTCGTGGGTGTGCCAGATCGCGGCCGTCGGGCAGGGCTCCGAGCAGAGGCCGCAGTACATGCACTTCTGGTAGTCGATCTCGAAGCGGGTCGCCACCTTGCCGCTCTTGCCGGCTTGGCGCTCCCACTCGATCGTGATGCAGTCCACGGGACAGGCCTTCATGCAGAGGTCGCAGACGATGCAGGCGTCCATGTCGACCTTGAGGAAGCCCCGGAAGTTGGCGGGCATCACCCACTTCTCGTCGGGGTAATGCATCGTCACCGTCGGGGCCCCCTCCGCCTCCGCCCGTTGGTACCAGTCCTTCGGAGCCAGCTGCAGCGCCTTCTCGTAGTCCGCGGCGGCCGCGGCGGCATTCCCCTTCCCCGCGTGGGCGTCTCCCCGCTCCTTCAAGTATCGGGGATTCCGGGGGTCAACCTCAATCGCGTGATCCAGCCCGGCGATCGCCTGGTCGAAATCCCTGTCGGCGAGCAGCGACCAGGCCGAGTACTGGAACAAGTACCAGGCGACCCGCTTCCCCGTCTTTCGGTCCACCAGGAAGAGGCCTTTCTCGCGGCCCAGGATGACCAACTCCCCCTGATAGATCGCGGCGCTGATCGGAAGGTCCTTGTCCAGCAACTGGTTGAGGTCGCGCTGCAGCAGTTCCGTCGGCTCGCCCGGGGGCAGCCCCAGCCCCGCGGCGAAAGCGGAGAACTCCGCCGGCAGGAAGTGCAGCGTCGACGCGGCGGCCGCCTGCAAGGCTTCGGCCCGGTCCGGATAGGGCCCGCGATAGGCCCCTCTCATGGGGCCGAAGAGGGAGGTCAGGATCTCGATCGCCAGGTTGTTGGCGTTCTCGGAGAGGAATTCGGAGCCGTCGAACGTGCACCCTGTCGAAACATGTGGACACCGGTACTTGGGATCGAGGTTGTAGGGTTCAGGGCTCCGCTCCCCATGAGTCCGCAGGCAGCCCCCGCCTGAGGCGTAGCCCCAGAGTCCCCAGGCCAGGAAGAAGAGGGGAACGAGGACGAAGGGGGACAGCAGGAGCACTGCAAGCGACCCTTTCCGATAGTGGAAACCCAGGGTGATGCCGCTCGCCAGGACCACGACCGCCGCCAGGGGCCAGAACCTGAAAAACAGGAACCAGGAGCCGAGGAGCGACAGCATGACAAGGACTGGGACGATCCCCTTGCGCGACTCGGTCATGAGTCAGCGGCGGCGGGTCCGCCTCAAGAGCGCGGCGAGCCCCAACAGGAGGCAGGGCTCCAGGCCCGTGCTCCCGCAGCTGCCGCCCCCTCCCCCGCCGCCGGGGACGCCGTTCTGGACGATCACCGCCACCTCGTGGCTGCCCGTCTTGCCGCCGTTGTCGGTCACCGTCATCCGCAGGAGGTGGGTGCCGTTGGACAGCCCCGTCGTGTCCCAGCCGTTGTGGCCGGCGCCGCCGTAGTGATAGTGGCCCGACGCGTTGGTGTCGGTGGACAGCAGATTGCCGTCGATGTAGAAATCCGCCTTCGTCATCGTCGCCGGGCTGACCGGCGTCCCGTTGCCGAAGAACTCTGCCGTGGCTCCGCTCACCGACGCGCCGTTGAGGGGCAGCGCGATCCGCGCCGTCGGATGATTCGCCACGCCCCCGGTGTCGACGACCGTCACGACGACGCTCTGCGAGGGGACCGACGGGGCCGTCAGCTGGAGCGTCGCCGAGGTGTCGAAGGCGTCGGCGTCCCCCGCGGCGGAAACGGTCACCGGCTGGTTGACGCTCCAGTTGCCGCTGGTGAAGTTGACCGTCGCGGTCGCGCTGACCGTGCCCGATCCCAGGACGTTGGCCACCGTGACGCTGAGCGGCGTGACGGGATCCAAAGCCAGCTGCACGTTGAACACCGCCGTCGAGCCCTCGGTCACCGAGAGCTGGTTGGTCGAGACGATGAGGTTCTGGGTCACGACGCCGGTGTAGGCGATCCGGTAGACCCCCGCGGCGCCGCCGCGGGCGAGGAAATAGAGGGCGCCGTCGGGGCCGACCTGGAGATCGACCGGGCTTGAGACCGACGTGGCGAAGGACGTCGACGCCGCCGGGGAGGCGGGATCGATATAGCTGATCCAGCCGCCCACGTACTCGGCGAAGAAGTACTTCCCGACGTAGCTTGCCGGAAACTGGACCACCGTCGGATTGTAGAAGGCGCCGCCGGCGATGGCGCGGGCGAGTCCGCCGTGATTGTAGGTGTGGATCGGATCGGTGAAGTTCGCCATCGAGCGCACGCCGTCGGTGGATCCCCCCGCCCACCCGTAGTTCAGGCCGGCGAGGCCGTCGTTGATCTCCTCCCAGGTCACTTCGCCCACGTCGTTGACGAACAGGCGTCCCGTTCCGGGCTGGAACGCGAACGTGAAGGGGTTGCGGAATCCGACGGCCCAGATCGCCTGATTCGCGCCCGCGGTCGTCCCGGCGATCCCCGGGAAGGAGGCGGGATTGTCCGCGGGAATCGTCCCGTCGGGGTTGTAGCGGAGGACCTTGCCCAGACGGTTCGCGAGCGACTGGGCGTTGGCTCCGTTCGCGTTCTCGCCCACGGCGACGTAGAGCTTCCCGTCGGGCCCGAAATGGATCGCGCCGCCGTTGTGGTTGGTGGCGACGCTCAGGTTGTCCAGGTCCGTGATGACCGTCTCGGTGCCCGAGGAGACGTCCGAGCCGGGCGCGCTCGCCGAGAGGCGGCGGATGCAGTTGTGGGTCGCCGGGGTCGTGGTCGTGTAGTAGATGTAGACGTACCCGTTGGACAGGAAGTCGGGATCGAAGGCCACGCCCAGCAGTCCGCGCTCGCCGCCGGAGTCGACCGTGGCGGCGTGGAACGGCGTTCCCAGCAGCGCCCCGTTCTTGATCACCCGGAGCGTCCCGGTCTGCTGGCACACGAAGAGGCGTCCGTCGGGAGCCCAGGCCATGGCCGTGCCGTTGGAAATGCCGCCCCCGTAGGCGCCCACGGCGAAGCCGCCCGGCACCGTCTGGGCCAGGGCGGCGGAGCCCGCGGCAAACAGGAACAGCGAACTCAGCAGGGCGACGGAACGGGGCATCGGCTCACCTCTCACCCAACCTCTCTCCATTACACAATCGAAGAGGCTGGAAGCCCAGCGCTTTCAGGCGCGGAGCAGCTTCGAGGCGTTGGCGTCGAGCAGCGAGACGTCGACGGCCGATTCGCGCAGCTTGAGGACCGCGGACTCGAGGATAAAGAACGGCGCATAGGAGCCGAAGCAGGCCCGTTCGGTGC
>JACQFK010000484.1 GCA_016200125.1 Planctomycetota bacterium | reverse complement strand
CGCAACCCGATCGACGCTTTCGTCATCGAAAAGCTGACCGCACAGGGTTTGTCGCTATCGCCCGAGGCCGATCGCCTGACGCTGCTGCGACGTGCGACGTACGACTTGACCGGCCTACCCCCCGAGCCGGCGGAAATTGCCGCGTTCTTGGCTGACGACTCAGCCGATGCCTTCGAGAAGCTGATCGACCGCCTGCTCGCTTCGCCCCGCTACGGCGAGCGCTGGGCGCGGCACTTGCTCGACGTCGCCCGCTACTCCGACACCAAGGGCTACGTCTTCCAGGAGGAACGGCGCTACCCGTTTGCTTACACCTACCGCGACTGGGTCATCAAGGCGCTGAACGACGACCTGCCCTACGACCAGTTCCTCCTCCAGCAGATCGCCGCCGACCGCCTGAAGCCCGGCGAGGACAAGAGCTCCCTCGCGGCGATGGGCTTCCTCACGCTCGGCCGCCGCTTCCTGAACCGCCTGCCCGACATCATTGACGACCGCCTCGACGTGCTCTGCCGCGGGACGATGGGCCTCACCGTCGCCTGCGCCCGCTGCCATGACCACAAGTTCGACCCCATCCCCACGAAGGACTACTACTCGCTCTACGGCGTCTTCGCGAGCTCGATCGAGCCCAAGGACGCGCCGCTGATCGGAACGATTCAGAAAACGCCCGCGAACGTCGAGTACGACGCGGAGGTCGCGAAGCTGCAGGCCGAGGTGACCAAGTATCGCGACGAGCGCTACGCGAAGATCCTGGCCTCGCTCCAGCAGCCCAAGGCGATCGCCGACTACCTGCTGGCCGCCCATGAGGCCAAGTCGCTCAAGGGCGACGAGTCGATGCGGGCCTTCGCCCAGAAGAAGGACCTCATCGGGTTCATGATCGAGCGCTGGAAGGCCTACCTGGAGAAGGCCAAGGACCCGATCTTCGCGGAATGGCGGGAGAAGCCCGTCCGCGAAAGCGCCGACAAGCTGGCCGCGGAGCTCGTCAAGTCCGACCTCCTGAAGGCCCCCGACAGCCCGACGGTCGTTGCTCCGGCCGACACCGAGAAGCTCTACAACCGCGCGGACCGCGACAAGCAGCGCCAGCTGGAGAACAAGGTCGACGCCCTCAAGGCGAGCCATCCGGGTGCGCCCCAGCGGGCGATGGCCCTCCAGGACGGCCCGATCGTCGAGCCGCACGTCCTGGTCCGCGGCAACCCGAACAACCAGGGCGAGAAGGTGCCGCGCCAGTTCCTCGCCATCCTCTCGCAGGAGAAGCGCGAGCCCTTCAAGGAGGGCAGCGGGCGCCTCGAGCTCGCCCAGTTGATCGCGTCCAAGGACAACCCGCTGACCGCGCGGGTCATGGCCAACCGCGTCTGGGGCTACCACTTCGGCGGCGCGATCGTACGGACGCCGAGCGACTTCGGCTTCCGCAGCGAGCCGCCCACCCATCCCGAACTGCTCGACTGGCTGGCGATCCGCTTCGTGGAGGGCGGCTGGTCGGTCAAGAAGCTCCACAAGCTGATGCTCACGTCCGCCGCCTGGCAGCAGCGCAGCGACGACGTCGCGGGCTACAAGGAAAAGGACCCCGACAACCGCTTCGTCTGGAAGTTCAGCCGCCAGAGGCTCGACTTCGAGGGGATGCGCGACTCGGTCCTCTGGGCCTCCGGCCAGCTCGACCTGGCGATGGGCGGCCGCTCGGTCCAGCTGAGCGAGAACCCGACCTCGAAGCAGAAGCAGCAGGCCGAGACGATCGTCAACACGGTGGGCGACCCGACCCAGGAGACCTTCGCCAAGCGCCGCTCGGTGTATCTCTTCATCGACCGCCAGAACCTGCCCGCGACCTTCCGCAACTTCGATTTCGCGAGCCCCGACACCCACAGCCCGGGGCGCTACACCACCACGGTCCCGCAGCAGGCGCTCTTCCTGATGAACAGCCCCTTCGTCACCGAGCAGGTGGGCGCGCTCGTGAAGCGCCCGGAGATCGACGGCGAGCGCGAGATGGAGGGGCGGATCCGGAAGATCTACCGCCTGCTCTACGGCCGCGCGCCGGCCGCGGACGAGCTCGAGATCGGCCGCAAGTACCTGGAGAACGAGCTGCGCCGCCAGGGCCCCGTGGCGGGCGCGCCCAGCGTCTGGCAGTACGGCCTGGGCCGCTACGACGAGACCACCAAGCGGGTGACCGACTTCAGGCCGCTGCCGCATTTCACGGGCATGGCCTGGCAGGGCGGGCCCAAGGTTCCCGACCCGAAGCTCGGCTGGGTGCTGCTGACGGCCGAAGGCGGCCATCCCTCCAACCCGGCGGTCGGCGCGGCGGTGCGCCGCTGGGTCGCCCAGCACGACGGCGCGATCGCGATCTCCGGCGTCCTGGGCCATCACCAGAAGGAGGGCGACGGCGTCCGCGCCCGCATCGTGTCGAGCCAGGAGGGCGAGCTCGCCTCCTGGACCGCGCACAACACCGACGCCGAGACCAAGATGAGCCGCATCGAGGTGAAGAAGGGCGACACGATCGACTTCGTGGTCGACTGCCGCGGCGACGAGAACAGCGATTCGTTCGTCTGGTCGCCGGTGATCCGCCTCGTGGAGGCGCCGGGCAACGCCGCGGGCGGCACGCAGGAGTGGAGCGCAGCGGCGGAGTTCCGCGGCCCCGAGACGAAGCCCCGCAAGATGTTGAGCGCCTGGGAACGTTATGCCCAGGTGCTCCTGCTCTCCAACGAGTTCATGTTCGTGGACTAGAGGATTTCATGAGCCAGTTCGACCATGCGCCGCGCCTTGAAGATGCGCTCCTGACCCGCCGCGAGCTCCTCTGCCGCGCGGGGATGGGCATGGGCGCGATCGCGATGTCGAACTTGGTCGGGAACGCCTTCGCGGGGGACGACTCCTCGTCGCTCAATCCGCTGATGCCCCGCCGGCCTCACTTCGCGGCGAAGGCCAAGCGCGTCATCCACGTGTTCCTGAACGGCGGCCCCTCGCACGTCGACACCTTCGACCCCAAGCCCGCCCTCGCGAAGTACGCGGGGAAGGCGCTGCCGATGGAGAACTACCGGACGGAGCGCAAGACGGGCAACGCCTTCCCCTCGATGTTCAAGTTCGCGAAGTACGGGAACTGCGCTCTCGAGGTGAGCGAGCTCTTCAAGCACACGGCGCAGTCGGCCGACGACCTCTGCGTGATCCGCTCGATGCACGCGGACGTGCCGAACCACGAGCCCTCGCTGCTGCTCATGAACTGCGGCGAGGCCCGCCTGGTGCGCCCGAGCATGGGCTCCTGGCTGACCTACGGCCTGGGGAGCGAGAACCAGAACATGCCGGGATTCGTCGTCATGTGCCCCGGCGGCTACCCGATCCAGGAGTCCCAGAATTGGCAGTCCGGCTTCCTGCCCGGCGTCTACCAGGGGACCTACATCGACACCCAGCACACGGATATCCAGAAGCTGATCGACCACATCCGCAACAACTTCACGGCGCCGGAGGAGCAGCGTCGGCAGCTCGACCTGCTGCTGGAGCTCAACCGGAAGCACGAGGCGGCCCGCCAGCGCGACCCGCAGCTCGAGGCGCGGATCCAGTCCTTCGAGCTCGCCTACCGGATGCAGATGGACGCGACGGACGCCTTCGACATCACGCGGGAGCCGAAGTCGATCCGCGACCTCTACGGCAACGGGACGCAGGCGCGGCAGCTGCTGATCGCGCGGCGCCTTCTGGAGAAGGGCGTGCGCTTCGTGCAGGTCTGGTCGGGCGCCGGCCAGCCCTGGGACAACCACGACGACCTCGAGGTCGGCCACCGCCGCCTCTGCGGAGAGCTAGACCAGCCGCTGGGCGCGCTGCTCAAGGACCTGAAGCAGCGCGGGATGCTGGAGGACACGCTGGTCATCTGGGGCGGCGAGTTCGGCCGGACGCCCGTGGTGGAGATGCCGACGCCGGGCTCGAACGCCGGCAAGATCAACGGCCGCGACCACAACCACTGGGGCTTCACGATGTTCCTGGCGGGCGGCGGCGCCAAGGGCGGCTACGTTCACGGCGCGACCGACGAATTCGGCTTCAAGGCGCAGGAGAAGCCCGTGCACATCCACGACCTGCACGCGACGCTGCTGCGCCTGATGGGCTTCGACCACGAGAAGTTCACCTACCGCTACGCGGGCCGCGACTTCCGCCTGACCGACGTCCACGGCCACGTGGTCAAGGAGCTGATCGCCTAGATCCGCGGCCGCTTGGATCGCCGCCACTGTTCCTCGTCCCTCCTCAGCCGCTCCTGGTACTCCCGCGTGGCGGCGCTCTGCCGCACATAGGTGAAGTAGAGGATTGCGAAGAGCACCCAGAAGCTGGCGGCCATGTAGCCGATCGGCCAGGGGAGCCCGGACTTGAGCGCCGTCCAGGTCCACCAGCTCCGCCCGGCCCTCAGCGCCCAGGGGACAAAAGTCAGGACGCCGCCGATGGACGAGAGCCCCATGGCGAGGAGAAGGGCGCGAAGCAGGCGTCGGGACATCAACCCCTATTCTAGCCGCCTCCGCGTGCTTCGAAGGAGCCCGAGCAGCAGAAGGACCTCCACACCGGTCAGGCCGCAGCCGCCCCCGCCGCTTCCCCTGCCTCCCCCGCCGCCGGTCGGACCGAACAGAGAGTAGATCCCCGAGGCGTTGACGTCCGCCTCGACCCAGCCGTCGTCGTGACTCACCCGGGAGCGGGCGAGCCGCTGCCAGGTGGAAGAGCCCGCGTCGAAGTGGTGGATCTCCAGCGCGGCGCCGTTCCCGCTGAAGGGGAGCCGCAGGCGGAAGGGGCTCCCGAAGGTCCCGGCGAAGCCCACGGTCCACGCCGTGCCCGCCGGCGGCAGCCCCGCGGCGCTTCCGCTCGCGGAGGGCGCCGTCGCGGGCTGGAGGCTCAACGGCAGCGCGTCGGATGTGGACCCCAGCGGGACGATTGCCCAGACCCCTTGCGCATTGCGGGACAGCGTCGTCCGGTCGGTGCGGATCGACTTCGTCCGGGTCGACCCGCTCTCGTCGATCGTCGGCGCCGTGGAATCGATCACGACCGTCGCCGCCGTGTCCCCGGAGGAGACGGTCCCGTCGATCAGGATGCGGACGTCGAACGTCGACAGCGCGGGCAGGGCGCTCACGTTCCAGGTCGCGGAGAAGAGCGTGCCCGTCGAGGCGATCGCCGCGCCGACGTCGGTCCAGGGCCCCGGTCCGGCCGAATCGCGGACCTGGAAGCGCACCGCCTTGGACAGGCCGCCCGGGACCGCCTGCGCCGTCAGGGTGACCGAGCTTCCGGAGAGCCGGTCGCCCGCGAGGGGGTCGACCATCCACCCGGTGACCCCCGAGCTGACCGCCGTCATCGAGGCCGCCGCCGTGGCCGAACTGCCGGCGCTGTCGGTGATACGGACCCGGGGGGCCAGCGCGCCGGCGCGGGTGATCCGGGTGACGATCGTCGTCCCGGTCGGCGATCCGGGCGGCACGAGCAGGTCGAAGCGGCCGTCGCCGTCGACGTCGAATTCGACGGTCCCCGTGAGACCCAGGTCCGAATGGGCGGCCGTGAAGGTCGAGTCGAAAGGGACCGTCCCGCCGGTCGCCGTGAAGGTGCCCGCCAGGGGGGGCGAGGCGCCCGGAGAGACCGTGATCGGCGGCGCGAGCGCGCGGGTGGCCCGCCCCGACGCGTCGCGGACCACCAACCGGGGCGAGAAGGTCCCCGTCCCGCGGTAGGTGAACGACGCGGTGGCGGTCGTGACCGAGGCGCTGTCGAAGATCCCGTCGCCGTCGAAGTCCCAGAGATACGCGACCGGGGTCACGCCCGTCGCCGTCGCGCTGAAGCTCGCCGGGAGCGGCGCCGTGCCGCCGGGCGGGGCCGCGCCGAAGACGATCAGCGCGGGGTTCGACGGAGAGACCGTGATCGTGACGGTGGATTGGACGACGAAGTCGCCCGAGTCGACCACGCGCAGGCGGGCGCTGAAGACGCCCGGCTCGTCGTAGGTCGTGGTGACGTCGGGGCCTTCGAGCGAGGTCCAGTCGACGACGCCGTCGCCGTCGAAATCCCACTGGTACTCGTGGGCGCTGGCGTCGGGATCCGAGATCGTCGCCGAGAACGTGACCCGGAGCGGCGCGGTTCCGGAAAGCGCGCTGGCCGTCAGGGCCGTGATGGCCGGGGGGCCGTTGGGAAGGATCTGCGCGCGGAGGTCGTAGTACCCGCGCTCGACGACCGCGCCGGAGCGCTGCACGCGCACCCCGAAAGTCGTGGGCAGGCTGATGAGCCGCGTGATCTGCGACGAGCGGTCGCCCGGGCTGCGGTCGTCGTTCGAGGCAAGGAGCGTGAGGCCCGCCGCGTCGTAGAGCTCGAGGCGGGTGTCGGCGCCGTCGCCCAGGTTGAGGGTCTCGAGGATCAGCGTGCCCGGGGTGGCGTCGACGCTGAACCAGTCCTCGTCGACGGCGTCGGTGAAGGTCCGGAGCGTGAGGCCCGTCGCGCCGAGGGCCAGGGTCGGGCCGCCGGCCGGGACGTTGTTGGGCTCGCTCGAATCCGGGTAGTAGCGGATCTTCCGGTCCTTGTAGATGCCGGGGTTCAGCTCGCTTCCCGTGACCGCGGCCATGATCCCGGGAGCTTCCAGCGCCAGCCCGGCTGTGAAGTCTTCGAGCGTGATGTTGGTTCGGGCGGGGATCCGGACGTTGACCGACCTCCAGACTTCCGCCTCGTTGCCGCTGAGCGTGTCGAAGGCTTCATTGGTCGGGTCGGTGATGTCCCAGAGCGAGGCCGCGACCGCCAGCTCGTTCGTCGCCATGATCGCGAGGGTGGGGAAGCTGGGGCCCTCGAGGTCGAAGACGCTGTTGCTCCCGAAGAAGTTGTCCACCTGGAGGTTCGGAGCGGCGTACTCGGCGGGCGGGAAGGCGGCATTGCAGAACCTGCGGACGGAGGCGGACCAGTAGTGGGCCCAGCCCTCCGACCAGGAGACGCGCGGATCCAGCTGGTCGATCACCGAGTGGCCTCCGCCGATCGTGTCGTCCTTCGAGAAGGTGAAGGCGACCCAGTGGCCGATCTCGTGGAGGATGATGTCGTCGTCGTACTGGTCGGGATCGGAGGTCTTCCCCAGGAGAAACACGGCGGGGACGGTGTTGTCGAAGTAGGTGCCCTTCAGGCCCCCCGGATCCCAGTGGATCTCGAGGAGGGGCGGGGTGTCGGCGAGCGTGGGCAGGAGCGGGGCGGAGGCGAGGTACTGGAAGTTCTTCACGGCGCAGTCGAAGATGTTGAAGGCGGGGGCGCCGCCGCCGGCGATCGTGAAGTCGATTGTCCCGAAGGAGGTCGTGAAGTTCGTGTCGATCGTGGGGCTCGCGGCGCTGTAGAGCTGGGCGGGCTGGGCGTTGTCGAGGACGACGGCATGGATCTGGCCGCTCTGGCGGCGCGCGTAGACCCGCACCCGGACGATCTGGTTGGGGCCGATGTAGGTCAGCGAGAAGGAGCCGGTGTTGGTCGTGAATCCCGAGGCGAGGAGCGCGTCGTCGCCGCTGCGCAGGAGCTCGATCTCGGCCTGGCGGATCGGGAGGAACGCGGCGGGGCCGCCGGTGAAGCCGGAGCCGGTGTAGGGGCGGTCCTCGT
>JACQFK010000483.1 GCA_016200125.1 Planctomycetota bacterium | reverse complement strand
CTCGCCTTTGGCGGAAGCGGCAGGCTCTTTGCCGATGAGCGGGATCTGGCGGAAGCGATCGAACAGGAACTGGCGTCGTCGGAACGCTGGGTCGAGCGTGCCGATCCCGACGCAGAAGCTTTGGAGAAAAAGCTTTCTTCGGTACGGAAGAAGCTCGAAGACGCGAAACGTTTCGAGAAGGAATTCGGCGCCGCGGCCTCCGACCTGGTCCGTCGCATCAAGGATGAAGAAGAAACCATTCTTCGGCAGGCCGTCTCAAGTCGTCCGACGGGCCCGGAGCCCATGAACGCCAAGGAGCGTCGGCGATTGGCGGGTGAAATCGCCCGGTATCAACTGAGTCTCAAGGAAGTGTTTGACCACGGGACTCCCGATGAGCGGAAGCGCTTCATCCGGGATTTTGTGGCGTCGATCGAAGTGGACGGCCGCGAGCGGAAAGTCAGGATCGGGTTTTACGGTGAGGGTGGAAATTCTTCCTTAAGGGTGGTCCCCCCAACGGGATTCGAACCCGTGTCGCGGACTTGAAAAGCCCGTGTCCTAGGCCTCTAGACGATAGGGGGATGCGAGGACGACGGATGTTACCCCTCCCTCGCACCGGCGGTCAAGGTCCTTCGGCGGCCCAAAGTTTTTCGCCCCTTCTCTTGCGCCGGGATCCGCTTCTCCCTTATGATCCGGCGAACACGTCCAACGGAAAGGGAGGAATCTGATGATCGCACTCGCTCTTGCGCTGACCCTCGCGGCCGCCGCCGGACCCAACGACACGGATCTGCCCCGCAGCCTCAGCATCGATGAGACGCCCTACCTGGTCGCCCCGCCGGCCGCCGCCAAGGCGGACCTGGAGTTCCTCGTGGGGGTCCACCTGGGCGTCACCGGCGCCTGGGATGCCGAAGACCCCACCTTCATGCTCGGCGCCAACTTCCGGCTCCACATCCTCCCCTGGCTCGGGGCGGAGGTCACCCTCGATTTCAGCACCCGCCAGTCCTACGAGCGCAACCAGATCCACGTCACCGAGGTGCCGATCGAGGTCGCCGGACTCTTCTACCCGCCCCTCGAGCTGCCGGTCAAGCCCTACGGCATCTTCGGCTTCGGATTCGACATCGCCGACACCAGCTACACCGGCGCCTTCGCCGGCTTCAAGGATTCGACCGATCTGCAGCTGCTCTTCTTCCTCGGCTTCGGCGTGGAGTTCGAGCTCACTCCCAACATCGTGCTCGACGCCAACCTGCGCTTCGTCTTCGTCGAGGACCCCCCGCACTTCGGCGGGAACAGCGCGGACTGGGTGCAGTTCACCCTCGGGGCGATGATCAAGCTGTCCAAATAGCCATGGCGCGCAGCCCGGACGTTCTGATCGTCGGCGGCGGCATCGTCGGCGCCGCGATCGCCTGGCGGCTCGCCAAGGCCGGCGCGGCCGTCACGCTGGTCGAGAAGGGTCCGATCGGCCGCGAGGCGTCCTGGGCCGCCGGCGGGATGCTCACGCCCGTCCACCTGGCCGACTACCCCGCGGCGCTCGCGGCGGCCTGCAGCGCGAGCCTCGCCCTCTACGAGCCCCTCTGCCGCGAGATCGCCCCCTTCTCGTCCGTCGATCCCGAGTTCCGCGTCACCGGGCTCCTGCTTCTGGTCAGCGACGACGCGGGCGACGAGGCGGCGCGGACCCTCGAGGCCTGGAAGCGGGAGCGGGCGCAGCCCGTCGAGCGGCTGTCGCGCGACGAAGCGGTCGCCCTCGAGCCGCAGGTGACGCCCCACCTGCGCCGCGCGCTGCGGCTGCCCGACATCGCCCAGGTGCGCAACAACCGCATGGCCGTGGCGCTCTGCGAGGCGGCGGCCCGCAAGGGCGCCGAGATCCGGCCCGACACGCCGGTCACCGGCTTCCTCCGCGTGCCCGGCCGCGTCAACGGCGTCAAGACCTCGCGCGGCGACTTCTACGCCGGGACCACGGTCCTCGCGGCGGGCGCCTGGTCGTCCGAGCTGCTCCGCCCCCTCGGGCTTGATCTCAAGGTGAAGCCGGTCAAGGGCCAGATGCTCCTCGCGGGCGGACCGCCCGACTTCTGCCGCCACATGATCCTCGACGGCGAGACCTACCTCATCCCCCGCGCCGACGGCCGCATCGTCGTCGGCAGCACGCTCGAGGACGCGGGCTTCGACAAGTCGGTCACGATCGAGGCGGTGGGAGACATCGCCGCACGCGCGGCCCGGCTGCTGCCGGGCCTCGGCAAGCTGCCGCTGCTGACCTCCTGGGCGGGCCTGCGGCCGGGGACGCCGGACCGGCTGCCTTACCTCGGCCGGGGACCGCTCGAGGGGCTGATCGTCGCGACCGGCCATTACCGAAACGGGATCCTGCTCGCGCCGATCACCGCGGAGATCGTGGCCGACCTGCTCGCGGGCCAGGCGCCGTCGATCGACCTGGCCCCCTTCGACCCGCTGCGGGTCCCGCAAGCGGTCGAGTCGGCCGGATGAACACAAAGAAGACTCTTCTTTGTGTCTCTGTGTCTTTGTGTTCTTCTTCCTAGTAGTCGGGCGCTTCGCGGTAGGCGTCGCCGGGGGCGGGGCCGACGCGGTGCTTGAGCTGCTCGGCCACGATGAGCTCCCTCACCCGCTGCGCGATCTGGTCGTGGTTCTCGCGCGTGTCCGGCCCCTCCACCTTGATCGAGGGCAGGAAGTCGACGACGATCTTCGCGGGGTGGGGCAGGGCCGTCAGGTGCGGCCAGGCCTTCCAGGTCCCGTAGATGACGCAGGGGACGATCGTCGCCCCCGACTGGATCGCGAGCCGGCCCACGCCCGGCCGCGCGGTGCCCATCGCGTACTGGAGCGAGCGGCGCCCTTAGGGAAAGATGCCGATCGCGCCGCCGCGCTGGAGCACCCGCAGCGCCTTCTGGACCGTGGGCTCGTTGTCGCCGCCCCGGTAGACCGGCAGGATCCCCCACTGACGGGCGAACCAGCCGATGATCGGGACCTTGAGGATGTCGGCCAGCGCGAAGAAGCGGACGTGGCGCTTCGTCGCCAGCGAGAGCACCACCGGATCGAAGTAGCTCGGGTGGTTCCCCGCGATGATCACCGGCCCGTCCTTCGGGATGTTCGACGTGCCGCTGAACTGCAGGCCGTGGAAGATCCGCATCCAGATGTACAGCGCGAAGCGGAAGGCGCGCACGAGCATCAGGCGGCCTCCTCGCCGGCCCGGACGGCCCGCCGTCCGAACAGCGCTCTCAGGGGTCCCAGGACGAGGTCGCGCTGCACCAGGGTCTGCGCCACGCCCAGCACCGCCAAACCGGCTCCCACCCCGATGAAGATCTCGCGTGGCGTCAAGTGGAGCCGGTTCGTGAGCAGATCGAAGATCAGGGCGGAGAAGAGCATGAACAGGTAGTTGACGAAATTCTGGACCGCGAGGTACTCGCCGCGGCGGTCGGCCGGGCTTCGGGCCTGGAAGATCGTCGTCTGCGGAACCAGGTAGAAGCCGCCGAAGAGCCCCAGGACGGCGAGCATGAGGCCCGAGGCCAGGAAGCTGTGGCCCAGCACCCCGACCAGGATCGAGGAGACGGCCATCCCCGCGATGCCCGGGAGCACGATCCCCATGGACTTGCCCGGGTCCTTGATCACGCTCGCCAGCGCCGCGCCGATGCCGATGCCCACCGAGACGAAGGCCATCAGCCGGCTCGCCTTCTCCTCGTTGATCTCCAGCACCAGCTTGCCGAAGAGCGGCACGTTCGACCGGAAGATCGCCGAGACCAGCCAGAAGCAGGACAGCGTGAAGGTGGTCAGGAGGATCACCCGGTCGGACTTCATGCGCCCGAGCGTCCTCCAGATCTTGCCGACCGGGTTGAGATCGATCCGGCGGCCGGCGTCTCCGGGCGCGCCCGGGGGGATGAACACCGCCAGGAGGGAGCCGATCACCGCGAGCGCGAGGCAGACCCCGATCGTGACCTGCATCCCCTGGCGGTGGAGCAGGGTGCCCGCGATCGCCTCGCCCGACACGATCCCGACCATCGTGAGCATCTGGAGGATGCCGTTGGCGCG
>JACQFK010000482.1 GCA_016200125.1 Planctomycetota bacterium | reverse complement strand
CGCCTTCCGTTCAAGAAGACCGTCGAGGAACTGGACGGGGTGTTCCGGGCTGCGCACGAGAAGAGGCTGCTGGTGTCCCAGGCGGCGGCCCTGTCCTTCGGCGCGCAGGCCTCCGCGATCCTGGTGATCTACGGCCTGGCGCGGGCGATGGGCATTTCGGGCGTGGACGTCTGGGTGTATTTCATCTTCGAGCCGATCATCTTCATCGTCACGGCCCTGCCGATCTCCGTGGGGGGCTGGGGGGTGCAGGAGTACGTCTACCAGGAGCTCTTCGGCCGCTACGGGGGCATGGATACCAACCAGGCGATCGCGCTGTCGGTGCTCTACAAGCTGAGCCTGATCCTGGTGTCGATCCCCGGCGGGCTGCTGTTCGCGATGGGGGCGACCCGGCGGGGCTCCGGGGCCCCGCCGCTGAAATGAAATGGCGGCCCCTTTGGCAATATGGGCACGGGTCCTGTATAATTTTGCGGGCCGCTCCGGGGGCGGCCGGGGCTTGTTTGCAGGCGCGAGCGTGTCATGTCCTTGAAGACTTGGGGCGACTTCGAGATCAACTTCGAGCGTCTTCTCGGGCGGGGCGGCATGGGCGCCGTCTACATGGGGCGCCAGATCTCCCTGGACCGGCCCTCCGCCATCAAGATCCTGAAGCAGGACCTCACCTCCAACCCCGAATTCGTCGCGCGCTTCCATCGCGAGGCCGCGCTCCTCGCCCGGCTGGTCGACAACCACGTCGTCCAGATCTTCGGCGCGGGCGAGGCGGAGGGCCACCACTTCTATGCGATGGAGTACGTGGAGGGGGAGGACTACGCCTCGAAGGTCCGCAAGGGCCACAAGTTCACGATGGATGAGGTCCTCCGGGTCGGCGAATCGGTGGGGCTCGCGCTCCAGGCCGCCTGGCGCCACCGCATCATCCACCGGGACATCAAGCCGTCCAACATCCTCCTGACCAAGGACAACGAGACGAAGGTCATGGACTTCGGGCTCGCGAAGAACCCGGAGTCGGACCTGACGGCGTCCGAGGTCATCATGGGCACCGCGAAGTACATGTCGCCCGAGCAGGCCACGGGCGGCGCCTGCGACATCCGGAGCGACTTGTACGCGCTGGGCGTGGTGCTCTACGAGCTGGCGGCGGGCCAGCCGCCCTTCGTGGGCGAGGGCGCGACCGCGATCATGTACCAGCACGTGCACAAGAAGCCGACGCCGCCCCGCCAGCACAACCCCCAGATCCCCGAGGAGATCGAAAAGCTGATCCTGCGGCTCATGCAGAAGGATCCCGAGGCGCGCTATCCGACGCCGGAGGCGCTCGTCTCGGCGGTCCGCTGCATCCAGGAGGGCGTCACGCCGGACGAGAAGTCGACCCTCTACAACGAGACGATCCGGGTCCCCGAGAAGGACAAGGTCACGGAGAAGCGGCCGTCGACCGTGCAGACGGGGCCCCTGACGAAGAAGTCGAGCCCGGTCCCGATGATCGCCAGTCTCGCGGCGGCGCTGCTGCTGCTGGGGGCGGGCGGCTACTTCTTCGTCCACGTCCTGAGCGCGGACGCGCCGGAGGAGAAGAAGGAGGACCCTCGCAAGCCGCCGGTCTCCGATCCCCTCGTCAAGCCGGTGGAACCGCCGCCGACGGAGCCGCCGCCGCCGCGTCCGGTGAATCCTCCGCCGCCGACGACGGCGCCGGCCTGGGAGGAGCCGCGGAAGAAGGGGCTGGAGGCCTTCGGCTCGCGCAACTGGTCGATGGCCTACACGCAGCTCGAGGAGGCGGAGAAGCTGGGCGCGAAGGATGTCGCGGAGAAGAAGGTCCAGGCCCGCGCCAACGAGCAGGTCGAGAAGGGGGAGGCCGAGCTGGAGGAGGACGCGGCGCTGCGCCACTTCGAGGCGGCGAAGAAGATTCTCGACGACGACAACGTCCGCAGCCTCATCAAGACGACGACGTTCCGCAAGTGGCGCAAGAGCGCGGAGCGGAACGAGGGGGGCGACTGGTCGAAGGCGGCCGACGACTGGAAGCGGGCGGCGGATGCGGGCGACGAGGCGCAGGCCGAGGAGGCGCGCGAGCGGCAGAAGTTCTGCGCGAAGTTCTCCGACGCGGTGAAGGCGCAGACGAGCCGGAACTGGGCCCGGTCGCTGGAGCTCTACAAGGAGCTGGCGGCGAACCCGCGCGGGCAGTCGGCGACGATCGACCGCGAGATCAAGCACGCCGAGGAGGAGCTCAAGAGGAGCGCCGACCTGGCGGCGAAGGAGGCGCGCAAGGAGTTCGACGACCTGCTCGTGCGCGGGCGGGAGCTGCTCCGGCGGGCCGTCTGGGCCGAGGCGAAGGCCCTGTACGAGCGCGCGGCGTCGGAGGCGAGGTTCAAGAGCTTCCCGCGGGACGAGGTGGCGAAGAGCCTCCTGATCGCGGGCCAGGCGCTGTCGGCGCCGGCCGGGATGATCTACGTGCCGGGCGGGAAGTTCACGATGGGCGGCGGCCGGGCGGTCGAAGGCCCCGAGGGCGAGGCGGAGACGGCGGCGTTCTACATCGACGACCGCGAGACCACGGTCCAGCACTACGCCGAGTTCCTGGCGGTGCTCGACGGCTTCGGCCACACGCCGGCCTGCCTGAAGGAGGAGCCGCCGAACAAGAAGCATTTCCCGCAGGACTGGGAGAACCAGAAGGGGACGGACTCGGTCGTGGGGGTCGACTGGTGGGACGCCGCGAGCTACGCCAAGTGGCGCGGGAAGCGGCTGCCGCGCGAGACGGAGTGGGAGCGGGCGGCGGGCTACGATCCCGACGGCCGCCGGCTCTACCCCTGGGGCCCGAAATACCAGAAGGAGGCCGGGAAGAGCTACCTGGGCATCGACGGGATGGGATCGGGGGCGATCGAGTGGACCGCCGACTGGTTCCTGAAGTATCCCTGGAGCAATGCGGAGCATTCGGATTTCGGCGAGCGGAGGAAGGTGCTGCGCGGCGGCGTGCGCCTGGCGGAGGACGCTCCCGAGAACGCCAAGGTGACGTTCCGCCACTGGTACCTGCCGACCCAGCGCTCCCGCTGGGTTGGCTTTCGCTGCGTGCAGGACATCCCTGAAAAATAAATTGGAGGAAGGATGAAGAAGCTCGGTTGGGCGGTGCTGGCGGCGCTGACGTACACCTCGTGGGCCGCGTCGATCGGCTGCGGCGGCGTCTCGAAGCAGGAACTGGACGCCGTGAAGGCGGAGCTGCTGGCGCACGACGACCAGGTGAAGTCGAGCCTGAAGACGGAGCTCACGGGCATCGACCAGAAGTACGTGACCGTCCAGCAGCTGCAGATGGACGTCAAGAAGCAGCTGGATGAGATGTCGAAGCTGCAGGTCTCGCTGACCGAGCTGGCCAAGAGCGTCGAGGCGCGGGCGAACGTGGCGACCTGGAACGCCCTCAAGGCGATGCAGTTCGAGGAGAAGATGATGTCGGAGCGGCTGGCCGAACTCCGCTCGCTCATCGAGGAACTGAAGAAGAAGTAATGCGGGAACCCGACGCGCATGATGCGGCGCGGGTTCTGGCGGTCGCGCTCGTGCCGATCGCGGGAGCGATAGCGCTGCAGCGGGTCGGCGCCGCCCAGGGCGCGGCCTTGCTGATGCAGGTCGCGTTCCTGGCGGTGCCGCTGGTCTATGCCCGCGCGGCCGGCCTGGGCGCTCTGGCGGGGAACGGCTATGTCCGGATCCCCTTGCGGCGGGTCTTGTATGTCCTGGTCGCGTCGCTCGGATCCTTCTGGCTCCTGAACGGCCTCACCCACCTGCAGGATCTGGCGGCCCGGTCCATGGGTCTGGAGGAACGCGCCCAGGCCCAGGTGGAGCAGATCCGGAAGGGCATCGATGCGGCGCAGAAGGCCGGCGTGGCGCCGACGCTCGTCCTGTTCGTGATCATCCCTCCCTTGTGCGAGGAGACCTTCTTCCGGGGCCTCCTCTTCCGGGGCGTGGCCAAGCGGTTCGGGACGGGAGCGGCGCTGGCGGGAACTTCGATCCTCTTCGCCTGGTTCCACCCGATGGACGTCCAGAAGGTCCTGATGGTCTTCCTGGGCTGCTACTTCGGGCTGCTGGTCTGCCTGACGGGCAGCCTCTGGGCGGGCATCCTCGCGCACGCGCTGAACAACCTCACCGTGATCGTGATGATGTGGATCTACAAGGGGAAGCTCCCGGATTTCGTCGCCCCCTGGTGGATGTATGTCCTGTCCGCCGTCGTCTTCGCCCTCGGCCTGACGCTGCTCGCCCTCGACCGCCCTCCAAGTGCTACCGTTTCAACGACGTTGGAACGGTAGCAGTTCAGGGAGCGATCCCGGCGAGGTCGCGGACGACCTGCTCGATTCCGGCGACGACGCGGGCGCAGCGGTCGAAGTCGATCTTGTCGACGGTGTCGCCCTTCAGGTGGTAGTGCGGGTAGCGGAAGGGCGCCGTGTCGGTGACCATCACGCCCGGATAGCCGTGTTCCCAGAACGACTCGTGGTCGGACCATCCGACGCCGGGGATGAACGACGGCAGCGCGCCGCCTTCCGACGGGAATTCCGCGTTCGCTCGGAACGTTCGTACGCAGCGCCGGACGAGGGAGCGTGAGCCGACGTTGCCGACGAAGGCGATGAAGTTCCCCTCCGACGGATAGAAAAGCACGAAGGGGAAGGGATACTGCTGGCTGCCCGGCTCGTCGCGGAAGCAGCCGATGGT
>JACQFK010000462.1 GCA_016200125.1 Planctomycetota bacterium | reverse complement strand
TCGAGGCCGTCGCGGCGATCGAGAAGGACGCCAACGGCCGCCCGCGCTTCCACGAGGGGACATGGCCCAACACCGGGATCGGGCGCATCAACATCGACGGCTCGCGCGGCTCCTGCTCTGCCTGCCACAGCCGCCACGACTTCTCGCCGCGCCGCGCCCGGCAGCCGGAGAACTGCGGCAAGTGCCACCTCGGCCCGGACCATCCGCAGAAGGAGATCTACGAGGAGTCCAAGCACGGCGTGGCCTACCGCGACCTGAAGGATCACATGAACCTCGAGGCGTCGAAGTGGGTCCTCGGGAAGGACTACTCGCAGGCGCCGACCTGCGCCACCTGCCACATGTCCGGCAACACGCGCAACGGCGGGAAGGTGACGCACGACCCCGGCGAGCGGATCTCCTGGACCAACCGTCCGCCGGTGAGCCAGGTGCTCGACACGGATCTCGACGGCAGGGTCGTCACCGAGGCCGATCCCGCGAAGCGGCTCTCGCTGATCGCGGAGTCCGCGGAGAAGAAGCGGCAGCGGATGAAGGATGTCTGCCTCCACTGCCACACCCCGGACTACGTGAACGCCTTCTACAAGCAGTACGACGACTTCGTGATCCTCTTCAACGAGAAGTTCGGGAAGCCCGGGCTGAAGATCATGGCGGAACTGCGGAAGCAGAATCTCCTCACGAAGAAGGAGTTCGACGAGGAGATCGAGTGGACCTGGTACCTCGTCTGGCACCATGAGGGGCGGCGGGCGCGCCACGGCGCGTCGATGATGGCCCCCGACTACGCGCACTGGCACGGCATGTTCGAGGTGGCCGAGCGCTTCTACCAGAAGTTCATCCCGCAGGCGCGGGAGATCGCCCGGCACGCGGCGGCCGAGGGCAAGGCCGCGGAGGCGAAGGCCGTGACCGCCGTGATCGACGAGATCCTCGCGCGGCCCGAGCACCAGTGGTCGAAGGAGGGGAAGTAGCCCATGGACCGGCGGACCTTCTTCAAGATCGCGGGTGGCGCCTTCGTCGCCTTCTCCCCCGAGGACCGCGCCGAGGCCGCGGGGCTGGAGCGGCAGGCGGCCGGGGCGGGGCAGGCCGAGCCGGAGTGGAGGAAGGCGCCCTGCCGCTTCTGCGGCACCGGCTGCGGCGTCGAGGTCGGGGTCGCCCAGGGCAAGGTCGTCGCCGTCCGCGGCGACCAGGCCAGCCCCGTCAACAAGGGGCTCCTCTGCGTGAAGGGCTACCACCTGCCGGGGCTGCTCTACGGCAAGGACCGCCTCACACATCCGATGAAGCGGACGGCGGACGGGAAGGGCTGGGAGACGGTTTCCTGGGACGCCGCGCTCGATCTCGTCGCCTCGAAGTTCAAGGAGACTCTCGAGAAGCAGGGCCCCGAGGCGCTGGGGATGTACGGCTCGGGGCAGTGGACGGTCTTCGACGGCTACGCCGCGCTCAAGTGGGTGAAGGGCGGGCTGCGGTCGAACAACCTCGAGCCCAACGCGCGGCTCTGCATGGCCAGCGCCGTGAGCGGGTTCATGACCACGTTCCAGAGCGACGAGCCCATGGGCTGCTACGAGGACCTCGAGGCCGGCGACGACTTCGTGCTCTGGGGCAACAACATGGCGGAGATGCACCCCGTGCTCTTCAGCCGCCTTGTGGAGAACCGCCGCCAGCGGCCCACGACGCGGATCATCGACATCGGCACGCGCCGGACCCCCACCTCCGACTTCGCGGATCTCTATGTCGAGATCAACCCCGGATCGGATCTCGCGCTCGCCAACGGCATCCTCCACCTGCTCGTGAAGGACGGGAAAGTGGACGAGGCCTTCGTCCGCGAGAACGTCGTCTTCAAGCGGGGCGTCGAGGACCTGAAGGAGATCGGCTACGGCTGCTTCGAGAAGCAGGCCGACCGTTACACCTTCGAGGACCGGCCCAAGGATTCCTCCCTCGAGGAGCTCAGGACCTTCCTCGAGGACTACCCGCCCGAGAAGACCTCGAAGATCACGGGCGTTGCCGAGGAGCATGTCCGCACGCTCGCGCGCCTCTACGGCGACCGTTCACGCGGCACCGTGAGCTTCTGGTGCATGGGGGTGAACCAGCACATCCGCGGGACCTGGATGAACAACCTGATCAGCAACCTCCATCTGCTGACCGGGAAGATCAGCCGCCCGGGGAACAACCCGTTCAGCCTGACGGGCCAGCCCAGCGCCTGCGGCACCGCGCGCGAGGTCGGGATCGCCAACAACCGTCTGCCGGCCGACCTCGTCGTCACCAACCCCGAGCATCGGAAGCACGCGGAGGAGATCTGGGGGCTGCCCGAGGGGACGATCAACCCGAAGCCGGGCTACCACGCGGTCGACCTCTTCCGCGCCCTGCTGCGGGGCGATCTCAAGACGCTCTGGATCCAGACCACGAATCCCTGGGTCACGCTGCCCAACCTGAACCGCTTCCGGCGGACGCCCGGGGACGGCCGGTTCATCGTGGTCAGCGACATCTACCCGACGCCGACGACCGAGGCCGCCGACCTCGTGCTGCCCTCCGCGGCCTGGGTCGAGCGCGAAGGAGTCTTCGGGAACTCGGAGCGGCGGACGCAGCAGTGGGAGAAGATGGTCGACCCGCCGGGGGAGGCCCGCGAGGACGCCTGGCAGGTCATCCAGGTGGCGAAGCGGATGGGGATGGGCCGGCTCTTCCCCTGGCCCGAGGAGAACTGGCACGAGCCGATGTTCGAGGAGTACCGGAAGTTCGGGCTCGGCCACGGGAAGGACCTGGCGAGCTACGCGGAGCTCCGCCGGACGCGCGGGATGATCTGGCCCGTGGTGAACGGGAAGGAGACGCGCTACCGCTACGCCGCGGGGCACGATCCCTACGTGAAGAAGGCCCAGGGGGTCCACTTCTACAAGGCCGAAGGCTACGGCCAGAAGGCGGCCTTCTGGCTGCGGCCCTATCATCCGCCCGCCGAAGTCCCGGACCGCGAATATCCGTTCTGGCTCTGCACGGGGCGCGTGCTGGAGCACTGGCATTCCGGATCGATGACCCGGCGGATCCGCCAGCTCCACCAGGCGGTGCCGGCGGCCTACGTCGAGGTCAACCGGGCCGACGCGCAGGAGCTGGGCCTCAAGAGCGGCGACCGCGCCCGGCTGACGAGCCGACGGGGCAGCCTCGATCTCGACGTCCGCGTCGACGGGAGGGGCAAGCCTCCGAAAGGGTCGCTGTTCGTCCCCTTCTTCGATCAGTCGAAGCTCATCAACCTGCTGACGCTCGACGCGATGGACAACCTCAGCAAGCAGCCCGACTACAAGAAATGCGCCGTGAAGATCGAGAAGGCATGAAGCGGATTCCGGCTCCAGCGGTCTGGGCGCTGCTCTGCGGGACGCTGTTCGCCGCCGGCCTGGGCGTGATCGCGTTCCCTCGGAGGGGAGATCTCCGCTTCGTCGGCGTTCCCGGCCGCGCAGGGCAGTACAAGACCTCCGCGGCGCTGCGGGCGGCCCGGCGGGCCTATGACGGCGCGCCCCCGGTCATCCCCCATCCGTCCTTCAACATGGCCTGCATCTCCTGCCACACCGACCAGGGCATCTTCATCCCGGACGTCGGCCTCGCCCCGGCGACGCCCCATCTCGAGACGCCGGGGCTGGGACGCGCGAGCAACTGCCGCCAGTGCCATGTGTTCCGCGAGACCGAGACGGCCTGGGCGGAGAGCTCCTTCGAGGGCAGGGCCCAGGACCTCCGCCGCGGCACGCGGATGTATCCCCATGCGCCGCCGGTCATTCCCCACGCGGTCTTCATGCGCGAGGCCTGCGCCGCCTGCCACGCCGGACCGGCCGCGCGGGAGGAGCTCCGCTGCAGCCACCCCGAGCGGCTCCGCTGCGGCAAGTGCCACGTCCCGATCGTCGGAGCCGGCGCGTTTCCCTAAGGCTCCCTGCGGCTCCGTCACGGATCTCATGAAGGCCGCCCCCGCAGGAACTCTCCGATGATCCGGCGCCGCTCCTCGACGGACAGAAAGCGGTCGGCTTCGACGTAGACGCCGTGCTCCTCGTCGTAGTTATGCCCCTTGAGGAGCGTCTCCAACCAGTCGAGTTTCGGCCGCGCGGACGCGACGTCGTTCGCCGCGACCGCCGCCTGCAGGCCGGCCAGGGTGTCCCTGAGGCGCTCGTGGTCGATCTCGAGAGACTCGGCGCACTCCGGGAAAGAGGATCCGCTCCTCCCACTCCATGTGCGCCGCCAGCCCGCGGCTGAAGCGGTCGAGCAGCGCGGCGGCGGCCGCGGTCTCCCCGCCCAAGGCGCGGGTGAAGTCCGCCAGGAGCCCGCCCAGCTCGGCGTGGTGGGCCCCGAGGGCTTCGTCGATTGAATCCGGGTCCGGACTCATATCGTGAAGTCTACGCATTCGCCGCGGGAACTTCCGCGATAAAGAGGCGTTTTAAGCCCGGCCTGCGCTTGGCCGGGAAATTGCGCTGGAGCAGGCGATGAGGGCATCCGTATGAAGATCGATCCCCGCCTGACGGTCTCCGAGGTCTACCGGCTCCATCCCGAGGCCTTGCCGGTCCTGGCGAAGTACCGCATCGACCTCTGCTGCGGCGGCCGACATTCCCTCGAAGAGGTGGCGAAGAAGCACGGCCTGGATCTCTCCAAGCTCCTCGTGGAGCTGGAGGAGGCGGTCAAGGTCGCGTCATGATCTCCAAGGAAACGACGCTTCCCGAGCTCATCGGGAAGTATCCGGGAACCCGGAAGGTCTTCGACGACGCCGGCCTCCACGGCTGCGGCGGCGCGCTGGGTCCCCACGAGACGGTGGAGTTCTTCGCCCGCGTCCACGGCGTTCCGCTCGACAAGCTGCTCTCCGATCTCGAAGCCTCGAAGGAGGCGCCGGCCGCGGGCTACCAGGAAGACCTGGGCGACGTTCTCTACCGGCGTTTCTTCCGGGCGGCGATCGTCGTCATCCTGACCGCCGGTGCGACCCTCGGCGCGTCGATGCTCTTCCTGTACGGCCTGCGCCGCTCGTTCACGTCGCTGGATTTGTTCGCTCCCATCCAGGCCCACGCGAACGCGCAAGTCTTCGGCTGGGTGGGCCTTTTCGTGATGGGCTTCGCCGGCCAGGGCC
>JACQFK010000461.1 GCA_016200125.1 Planctomycetota bacterium | reverse complement strand
GTCCGGCGGCAGGATGACGTCGTCGGCATCGACGCCGTCGCGCTCCTTCAGGATCGCGCGGAAGCGGGCGCGGCGCTCGGAGGTCTCCCACTCGTCGAGCAGGGCGCCGAGCGTCTTTCCGGTCACCGTGAGCACGTCGAGCGCGAGCAGGCCCAGCCTCCTCAGGTGAAGCATGACCTCGGGCACGCCGCCCGCGAGGAAGACGCGAACCGTGGGGTGGTGGACCGGGCCGTTCGGGAGCACCGAGACGAGCCGCGGGACCTTGCGGTTGATCGCGATCCAGTCCTCGACCGCCGGCCGCGCGAGGCCCGCCGCGTGGGCGATCGCCGGGATGTGAAGAAGCAGGTTCGTCGAGCCGCCGAAGGCCGCGTGGACCGACATCGCGTTCCGCACGCTCGCATCCGTAAGGATGTCCTTCGACTTGAGCCCCCGCGCTTCCAGCCGGGTCAGCGCCCGCGCGGACTGGACGGCCATGTCCGTCCAGACGGGCTGGCCCGACGGCGCGAGCGCGGAGTGCGGCAGCGAGAGGCCGAGCGCCTCGCCCACGACCTGAGAGGTCGCCGCCGTGCCGAGGAACTGGCAGCCGCCGCCGGGCGAGCCGCAGGCGCGGCAGCCCTCGAGCGCGGCCTTCTCCAGCGTGACCAGGCCGTGCGAGAAGCGGGCGCCCAGCGTCTGCACCTTGCCGGCGTCCTCGCCTTCCTCGGAGGGCAGCGTCACGCCGCCCGGGACGAGAATCGAGGGCAGCTCCCTCATGCCCGCGAGCGCCATCATCATCGCGGGCAGCCCCTTGTCGCACGTGGCGACGCCGAGCACGCCGTGGCGCGTCGGCAACGACCGGATCAATCGCCGAAACACCTGCGCCGCGTCGTTGCGGTACGCGAGGCTGTCCATCATCCCGACGGTGCCCTGCGTGCGTCCGTCGCACGGATCGGAGCAGAACGCGGCAAACGGCAGACATTCGAGCTGACGGAATTCCTCGGCAGCAGCCTGCATCAGCAGGCCGATCTCCCAGTGGCCCGTGTGATAGCCGAGCGCGACGGGCGTGCCGTCCGCCGCGCGGACGCCGCCCAGCGTGCTCAGGATCAGGAACTGCTTGCGGCCGAGCTCCGCGGGATTCCAGCCCATCCCCGCGTCCTGCGTCATCCCGAAAAGGTCGCCGCTCGGGCGGTTGAGCAGGAGGTCCTCGGTCACCGGCAGGGCCCCGGACGGACCGGGCGCCTTCGTGCGGATCTCGAAGATGTCGGTCATGGGCAGATTGTAGAGTAGAGCGATGAACCTGTCCACGCGTCTCCTGACCGCGGTGCTCCTGCTGGGCCTGGGCGCCTGCGCGGCGCCCGCTCCCGGCTCCAGGGGCGACACCTACCGCAGGATGAAGGCCGCCCTCGACGCCGTGCCCGCGGTCGACACCCACGACCACCTCTGGCCCTTCGACCAGCTGCCGGGCTACCTCGACACGGACCGCGGCCGCGGGATGACGCTCGCCGGCGTCTGGAGGAACAGCTATCTCGGCTGGTACAACTCCTTCACGCCCTGGAAGCCGGGCTCCTCCTTCGATGAATGGTGGGCGAAGGGGAAGCACGACTTCGACAACGTCCGCGCCTCGAGCTTCTACCGCTACCAGCTCCCCGCCTTCCAGGATCTCTACGGGATCGACTTCGACCGGATCACGGACGCCGAGGCGCAGGCGCTGAACGACCGGATCTTCGAGCACTACAAGGACCAGAAGTGGCTCACCCACGTCATCACCGAGCGGGCGAACATCGAGCTGATGTTCAACGACCACTACTGGGCCCGCTTCGCGTTCAAGCAGAGCTATCCCTGGGAGGTCGTCGTCTTCAACGTCACGACCCTCGTCCGCGCCTTCCATCCCTCGGAGTTCAAGAAGCCGGAGGACGATCCCTACGCCTTCGCGAAGTCCGAGGGGCTGGAGCTGAAGTCGATCGACGACTTCCTGGCCGTCCTCCACCGGCTCTTCAGGAAGGCGAAGGCGTCGAACGCCGTCTGCCTCAAGACGACGCTCGCCTACCAGCGCACGCTCCTCTTCGACAACGTCCCTAAGGAGCGCGCGGCGAAGGCCTTCGGCCGTCCGGCCTCCGAGCTCTCGGCGGCCGAGATCAAGGACTTCGAGGACTACGTGATGTGGCGCCTGGTCGAGCTGAGCGGGGAATACGGCCTGCCCTTCCAGATCCACACCGGCCACGCCCGCATCCAGGGCTCCAACCCGATGCTCCTGATCGAGCTGATCGACGCCCACCCGGGCGTGAAGTTCATCCTCTTCCACGGCGGCTACCCCTGGATCGGCGAGACGGGCGCGATCGTCACGCGCCGCAAGAACGTCTGGATCGATTCCGTCTGGCTGCCGTCGATCAGCTACACGATGGCGAAGCGGGCCTATCACGAGTGGCTCGAGGTGATGCCCTCGGACCGGATCATGTGGGGGGCCGACTGCAACCACGCCGAGGGGATCTACGGCGCGACCGAGTTCACCCGCCGCTGCATCGCCGAGGTGCTGTCCGAGAAGGTCGACGCTGGGGCTCTGACCGAGGAGCACGCGGTGGCGATCGGGCGGCAGATCCTGCGCGAGAACGCGCTCAAGCTGTTTCCGCAGCTGAAGGACCGGCTCTGGAAGACGAAGAAGTGAGCTACCGCAGCTTTCGGAAGAACATGCGGACGTCGTCGAGATAGAGCTGGGGCTCCTCCATGGCCGCGAAGTGGCCGCCGCGCGGCATCTCGGTCCACTGCACCAGGTTGTAGTACTTCTCCAGCCACTTCCGCGCGGGGATGTGGATCTCCTTCGGGAAGAGCGCCACGGCGACCGGCACGCGGTCCTTGCGCGGCGGCCGCGGGAGCGGCGTGACCTTCACGGGATGGCTTGATTCGAAGTAAAGCCGCACCGAGGAGGGCATCGTTTCCGTCACCCAGTAGATCATGATGTTCGTCAGGAGCCGGTCCTTCGAGAACTTCGAGTCCAGGTTTCCGCCGTGGTCGCTCCAGGCCCAGAACTTGTCGATGATCCAGGCCGCGAGCCCCGCGGGCGAGTCGTTCAGGCCGTAGCCCAGCGTGAGCGGCCGCGTCCCCTGGATCGCGCCGTAGGCGTAGTGGTCCGCCAGTTCCGCGCGGCGCTTCTGCCAGCGCTCGACCTCCTCGGGCGTGATCCCCTCCTTGGGATCCGCTCCTTGCGCCGGCTGGCCCGGCGGGAACTGGACATGGATCCCGATGCAGCGCGGATCGCGCGCCAGGTTCTCGGTGATCGACCGGCCCCAGTCGCCCCCCTGGGCGCCGAAACGCTCGTAGCCCAGGCGGTCCATCAGCACGAGGATGGCGTCGGCCATCCGGTTGACGTTCCAGCCGCGCTCGCGCGGCTTGCCGGAAAAGCCGTAGCCGGGGAGCGAGGGGCAGATCACGTGGAAGGCGTCCTCCGCCTTTCCCCCGTAGGCCTCCGGATCCGTCAGCGGGCCGATCACGTCCAGGAACTCAGCGATCGTCCCGGGCCAGCCGTGGGTCAGGACGATCGGCAGCGCGCGGGGATGCTTCGACTTCTGGTGAATGAAGTGCAGGTCGACGCCGTCGATCGCGGTGACGTACTGGTCGAACTGGTTGATCCTCCGCTCCGCCGCGCGCCAGTCGAAGCCCTTCTTCCAGTGCGCCAGGAGATCGTTCATGTAGGCGAGCGGCACGCCGCTCTCCCAGCCGGCGCCGTCGAGCGCCTGCGGCATCCGGGTCCTTTCGAGCCGGCTCCGGAGATCGGCGAGCACGGCGTCGTCGATGTGGACCTTGAAGGGGCGGATCGCGTCTCCGGGCGGCGCCTCCGGCTTCGGCGCCTCGGCCGCGCAGGACGCCAGGAGCGCGAGGAAGGCGAGTCGGAGCGATCGCATCATTTCGGGCAGGCCAGAGAGAGCGCCACGACGCACCAGCTGGTGGCGTGGCTCGAGATGAACTGGTCCTTCTCGTGCGGGAAGCCGGTTTCGAAGTAGGCCTGGAAGGGCTTGCTCCGCGACTTGACGTGCCAGGAGCCGTCCTCCTTCTGCGCCTTGAGGAGCCAGGCGAGGCCCTTCCGGTACGCGGCGTCGGAAACCGGGACGCCGCCCGCCTGGGCGAGCGCGGCGAGGACGCTGCCGGTCGCGTAGGCGTCGCTCTCCGCGTCGGGCAGCTGCGCCCAGCCGCCGTCCGTTCGCTGGGCGTCGAGGAGCTCCTTCGCCGCCGCCTTCACGTCCTTCGCGTCGGCGCCCGCGTAGTCGAGGCCGCGGAGGCGGAACACCCGGTCCTCCGTCTCCCTCGGCGACGCCGCGACGAGCCACTGCCGCGCCTTCGCGATCCGTTCGACGCCCGCCTCCTTCTCGTTCTCGGGGGCGTAGGCGCGGAGCGCCGCGATGCCGAGGAAGGTCGTGGTGTAGGGCGAGGCCTCGGTCGGCGGACGGTTGGAGACGTTCTTCCAGTGGCCCTTGTCCTTGTCGTGGCTCCCCAGGTAGTGGGCGACGGCGGCGGTCGTCGCGTCGGGCTTCCAGCCGCCGGTCTCGAGCGTCCAGAGGGCCCAGCCCGCGGTGTCGGCCGCGCCGCCCTGCCCCTTCCCCTGCGCGTAGTTGTCGCGGTTCTTGCGGAGGAAGGTCTCCGTGTGGTCGATGACGGCCTTGAACTGCGACTCGTCGATCCTGAACCCGTGGTCGCGCGCGGCGGCCAGCGCGAGGACCGGCGCGCCCAGGTTGTGGCAGGTGAAGCAGGTCCGCTCCTTCATGGAGCCCGCGGCGCCCTTCTCGAGCAGCGGGAGGGCGCGCTCGACGGACTTGCGGAGCTCGGCGGGATCCTGGGCCAGCGCGAGGAGAATTGCCAGGAGCATACATACCTTACGGCGCCTGGGCTGGACTATGCGGCGGGCGGTGTCGTATTCTATTCAGACATCGAGGAGGGAAGGATGAAGGCCCTGCTGCTCGCGCTCCTGGCCGCCCTTCCCTCGCAGGAAGCCCCCGCGCGCGAAAAGGCCTCCAGCTTCACCTTCGTCCGCCCCAAGGGATGGGCCCGGCAGGAGATGCAGAACAACGTGACCGGCCTCCTCCCGCCCGGGGCCGATGCCCAGCAGTGCTCCTGCTTCATCTTTCCGGGCCAGGCCGGCGAGATCAACGAGCTGGTCTTCCACGACCGGATGTTCCAGTCCATCACGCCGCTCTGCCAGATCGACAAGACCAGCAAGGCCTGCCGCGGCTCCTGGCAGTTCACCTGGGCGAAGATCCTCACGCCGCAGAAGCAGAACCAGTGGCTCATCCTCTACACGACCAAGTCGGGCCCGCATCTGGAGACCCTGTACTTCGTCGCGGCCAGCGAGGAGCTCCTGAACAAGCACCGCTTCGCGATCGACCGGATGGTCACGGGCATCGAGTTCCCCGACGCGAGACCCGCCCCCTCCGGCGCCCCGGAGTGGAAGCCGGCCCCGATCCCCGACAAGGAGAAGGACGTCAAGATCGTCGGCGCCTGGATAGTCGCCCGGCTGGAGAGCGAATTCAGCGTCGATCCGAAGGCGGGCGGCGCGGCGCAGAAGCAGACGGTCAAGGTGGTGGCGCTCTTCGAGAACGGCGTCGCCGCGAAGCTGGACGCGGTCCGGACCGGGCTCAACGACAGCACCTATCCCGCCGAGGGCCTCGCCGCGCTGGCGGTCTCGAACCCCGGTCCGAACGACCGCCGCTTCGGCAAATGGAGCGAGACGGAGGGCAAGATTTCCCTCAAGTGGAATCAGGGTCCCGAGGATCAGGTCCAGCGGGAGGGCAACGACGTCAAGGACGCCCAGGGCACGCTCTGGTCGGCGCTGAAGCCCATCGACGGCGTCCGCCTCGCCCGCACCTTCATCCGGGAGAATCCTGCGGGTCTTCCCGGCCTGCTGGTGCTCCGGAAGGACGGGACCTTCGACGCCGACCAGGTGAACGAGACCATGGGCGGCAAGCTCGTGAATCCGAAGTTCCCCGAACTGGGCACCGGCACCTACGAATTCCGGAAGTGGAGCCTCATCCTGCGCTTCGACACGGGCTTCGTCCAGTCGATCCACGTGATGTTCGACGCGGAGGATCCCGCAACGGCGAAGCGGATCATCGTGAGCGGCACCGACTTCGCGCTCCCCGGGACCGTCGTGCCTTCGGGCATCCTCATCCACGGGCTCCGGATCCCGCTGCCCGCCGACTGGATCCGGAAGGACGACCCGACGGGGGCCGTGTTCCTCTTCCCTCCGCAGAACCAGAACCCGAACGGCTACCTGCTGATGATCTCGCCCACGCAGAAGCTGCAGGGCACGCACTGGGAGACGCACAAGGCGATGCTCAAGTCGGCCCTAGCCTGGGCCCAGATCCCGGAGGCCGGGGCGACGATCCAGAACATCCCCGGCGGCCCGGGCTTCTTCGTGCACAGCGTCGCCGCCGGAAAGACCACGACGGGCGAGTATCGCGGCATCCAGCTCTACACCGCGCCTCACGACGGGCTGATGGAGGCGATCACCACCGTCAACGTCGCCAAGCCCGACACCTACGTGTTCTGGCCGATCCTGCAGAGGACCACGTTCAAAGATCCCCCGAAGGAGGATCGTCCCCGGATCATCGAGGCCTACCGCAAGCTGGTGCGGAAGATGTACACCAATCCGGGCGGCGCCGAACTGGCGATGGGCAACCTCATGTACGAACGCATGTGGCTCCGCTCCGACGGCACGGCCGACTTCACGTCGTGGTACAAGGAAGGCTACGCCGTCTCCCCCGATGCGCCCAAGGTCGACGGCGGCCTGCTCACCGGCCAGGCCGGGAAGTGGAAGGCGGTCGGAGACAGGATCGAGGTCCGGCGCTCGGCCACGGACGCGCCGCTGGTTTACGAACGCGTCAACGGCGGCCTGGGCGAATGGGAATCGATGCCGCGCGTGGACGGACTGCGGCTCTCCGGCCGCTGGTCGAAGAAGTCCCTGCCGGCGGCGGGCGTCACCCCGTACTACCACTGGCTCGAGTTCAAGGAGGACGGCAGCTTCACGATCGACGGCGCCATCACCTTCGTCGCGGAGCTCGATCAGGACTGGCCGAAGCTTCCGAACCGGTTCTCCGGCACCTACGAGATCCTGGACTGGACCCTCTTCCTGGCGCTCGAGGACGGGCGGACCTGGAGCACGGATTTTTCTCTCATCCACAAGGACCCGAAGGACCTATCCGGGATCCTCATCCGGACGATGGTGTTCCTGAAGGAGTAGCGGGCTTCGAATTCCGTTAAGTCCTCCCTTGTCCGCCGGATCAGCAGGGCGGCGGGCGAGCCTC
>JACQFK010000460.1 GCA_016200125.1 Planctomycetota bacterium | reverse complement strand
GGCCCCGGGCGGCCCTCGACGGCCCCCACTGGTTCTCGGTGTTCATCTACCGGATCATCCTCGTGGCCGTGCTCGTGATCCTCACCGTGATGTCGAAGGGCTTCTTCCAATCGCTGCTCCGCGGAAAATAAAGAACATGACCCCGCTCACGGCACAGGACAAGGAAAAGATCCTCTCCTTCCTCGAGACGCGCCTCGAGCCCAAGATCTACGACACCTGGTGCCGATCGCTCGAACTCGAACCGGCGGGCGAGAATTCCTATCGCGTCCCCACCGCGAACCCCTTCTACCGCGACTGGCTCGAGAAGCTCCTCCGCAAGCCGCTCGAGGACGCCTTCTCCAGCCTGTTCGGCCGGACGCCCGACCTCGTATTCCAGGTCCATCCTTCCATGGTCTCCGCGCCGCCGCCGATGCCGGCTCCTCCCGCGGCGCCGCCCGCAGCCGTAGAGCCGGCGCCCGCCATCCCCGACTTCGTCTACAATCCGACCTACACCTTCGAGAACTTCATCGAGGGCCCCTCCAACCGGATGGCCTTCGCCGCCGCGGTCGCCGTGAGCGAGAATCCCGCGACGCTCTACAATCCGCTCTTCATCCACGGAGGCGTCGGCCTGGGCAAGACCCACCTGCTCCAGGCGATCTGCCGAGCGATCCTGCAGCGCATGCCCGCCGCGAAGGTCCTCTACCTCTCCTGCGAGGACTTCGTCAACGGCTACATCTACGCGATCCAGAAGAAGACCCTCGAGGCCTTCCGGTCGCGCTACCGCAACGCCGACGTGCTCGTCGTCGACGACATCCACTTCCTGGCCGACAAGGAGGGAAGCCAGGAGGAGTTCTTCCACACCTTCAACGCGCTCCACATGGCCGGCCGCCAGATGATCCTCTCGAGCGACCAGCCCGCCGGCGACATCCGCTCGCTGACCCAGCAGCTGCTCTCCCGCTTCCGCTCGGGCTTCGAGGCCCGCATCATGTCCCCGGCCTACGAGACGCGCCTCGCCATCCTCCGCGGGAAGGCCGATGCGCGCCGCGTGGAGGTGTCGCAGGAAGTGCTGGGCTACGTCGCCTCGATCGTCGAGTCGAACATCCGCGAGCTCGAGGGGGCGCTGACGAAGGTGCTGGGCTACGCGGCGCTCTCGAAGCGCCCGGTCGATCTCCAGCTCGCCCAGGAAGTGCTGCGCGAGACCCCCGCGCCCGCGCCGGCCTCGCTCTCGATCGGCGAGATCCAGCAGATCGTCGCCCGCTACTTCCACAAGAAGGTCAGCGACCTCCATTCGCGCCGCTGGACCAAGTCCACCTCGCAGGCCCGCCAGATCTGCATCTACCTGTGCCGCAAGTTCACCGGGACCTCGCTGGAGGAGCTCGGCAGCCACTTTGGCGGCAAGGATCACACCACGATGCTCTACTCGATCCGCAAGGTCGAGCGGCTGCTCACCAAGAACGCGTCGATCCGCGCCGATGTCGAGCGCCTCAGCCGCGAAATCACCGGTAAGTAGTCCCGGAAGTTAAGTGAAAGTTTGATCTAACTTCAAAAGTCATCTACTTCATCCATTGTGGAAACCCAATGTTGATGGGCTCACCCATACACAGTCTTCTCACAACCTCCACCGTCCAACTCACATTTATCCACCAGCGGATCCAGCGTTGTTAGAGTGTTAAGATATTGGATACTAAGTGTTTACATAACCCATTAACAAACTAGTCACACCTAAAAAGGGTGCTTAAGAAGAAGAATAGATATTAAGATCTCTCCTCTCATCTAACAGCCTTGTCTGCCCTGCGACGCCTGCCTATAATCTCACCCTCCATGGATGTATCCTCAATCCGAAAGGCTTCCGAGATCCTTCGAAAGGGAGGCTTGGTCGCGTTTCCGACGGAAACCGTCTATGGCTTGGGTGTTGACGCCCGGAATGAGAAGGCCGTCGGACGGATCTTCCGGGTCAAAGGCAGACCGAAGAACCATCCGCTGATCGTCCACCTCGCCGGAGTCCGGCAGATTCGGCATTGGGCGGCCTCGGTACCCAAGGAGGCGATGACACTGGGGAAGAAGTTCTGGCCAGGGCCTTTGACCTTGATCCTCAAGAAGGCGGCCACGGTCTCCAAGACCGTCACCGGGGGCCAGAATACGGTCGGTCTTCGAGTACCGGACCACCCTGTAGCGCTCGCCCTTCTTCGGAAGTTCAAAGGTGGCATAGCGGCGCCGTCGGCCAACCGCTTCGGGCGGGTCAGCCCCACATCGGCGAAGCATGTTCGAAAGGACTTGGGCGAGGACGTCGACTTCATCTTGGACGGAGGTCGCTGTCGGGTCGGGGTGGAGTCGACCATCGTCGACTTTTCATCAGGCGAGCCGGTCATCCTGCGTCCGGGAGGCCTGACCCGCGAGCGGTTGGAAGCTGCGTTGGGGCGGCGCATCCTCGTGCGACGAGCGGGTCCGGTACGCGTATCGGGCCAGCTCCGGTCCCACTATGCGCCGACGGCCGAAGTCCTTGTCGTGGCGACCGGGGATGGAAAGGTCCGGGCCAGGGAACTCCGGGCCAAAGGCAGACGGGTCGCTCTGCTGACCCGGAAGGAAGTGGCGGCGAGGCGCCTCTACTCCTCGCTCCGCCGCGCGGACGAATCAGGGGCGGACGTGATCGTCGTGCCCCTTCCGAGCGAAAGCGGTCTGGGGCTGGCGGTGGTGGATCGGCTGCGAAAGGCGGCGGGGAAGCGCTAGGGCTTGCAGCGCTTGCAGGGCATCTTGCCCGAGTTGCGGGCGTGCCACTTGCTCTCGAAGTAGACCCGGTCCTCTTCGTGGATCTTCTGGGCCGTGGTGCAGTACGAGAGGTGGTAGGAGCGGTCGCTGCGGCCTTCCGTCGAGACGTACTCCGCCAGGGCGCCGCGGGACATGTATTCGTCGATCGGCAGCTCGAAGGCCTTGAGCGCCTCGTCCTCCCCGCTGAAGCTCTGGACGAAGTTGCTCAGGCCCAGCCGGTCCATCACGAAGCGGGACTCGGCGTTCATCCCGAAGAACTTCATGTCGCCGCCCCGGGCGCGCGCCTCGTCGATGTAGGAGACGAAGCTCGAGATCCCGTGGCTGTTCAGGTAGACCAGCCTGGAGCAGTCGACCGCGATCCGGGCGAAGCCCCGGTTCATCAGCCGCTCGAAGACCTTGGTGACCGGCTCCTCCTTCGTCTCGTCGAGGCGGCCGTCCAGCACAAGGACCGCCACGCCGTCGGCGTCCTTCAGGTCGATCTTGAGGATCTTCTTCTGGCCCCGGCCGACCTGCTGCTCCTGGAGGATCTCCTTGATCAGCTTGCGGTCGAGGACTTTGCGTTCGATGAGGATCTCGCCCAGGCGGGGCGGGGTGCGGTGGTTCTCGATGTGGGAGCGCTGGATCGCGAGGGCTTCGTCGATGGCGGCCGCGGGCGCCAGGTTGCGGCGGACGAGCAGCTCGCCGATTTTGTGGTAGGTATCCCTGAGCTTCTTGGACATTCAGCCCCCAGACTAGGTCAATTATACCCCAAATCGCCCTGAAGCAATGGCGGGGGCCGAAGTTCCGGGAGCGGGGCCCTATTCCCGGGCGAGTTCGACGAGCTTCGTCTGGCCGAAGAGGACCGTGGTCAGCGTCAGGCCCTTGGCGGAGGCCGCCAGCTCGCGGAAGTGGGCCAGGTCCTTCACCGAGACGTCGTTGACCCGGACGATGACGGAGAGGGGGGCCAGCTTGGCGATGTCGGACTTGCTCCCGGACTCGACCTTGGCGACGGTCACGCCGCTGAGGCCGGTCTCCATCTTCTGGAAATGGCGGACCTCGTAGGTGAGCTCCTTCACGGTCAGGCCCAGGGCGTCGTCCTTGTAGCGCTCTGCGGTCTCGTAGTCCTGGGGGGCGTACTCGAGGGCCATCGGCACCTTCCGCTTCTCCTTGCCGCGGAGGACGTCGAAGGTCACCCTCTTGGCGGCGCCGATCTCGGTGAGGACCGAGGTGAGGTAGTTCTTCGTGGGCTTCCAGGGGGCGGCGTTGCCCCGGCGGTCGCCGTACATGCTCCGGCTGAGGCTGTAGCGGTCCACCTCGGCGACGAGGTCGCGCGCGTTCTCGCCGTCGGGCTGGACGGAGAGGAGGATGTCGTCGACCTGGATCCCGGCCTTGGCGGCGGGGGAGCCGGCGTAGAGCTCGGTGACGATGAGGCCGCGGCGGCCGTCGTTGGTCAGGTCGCGCTCCTGGACGCCGAGGGCCTCGGCGAGGGGCTTGGAGAACTCCTGGAATTCCACGCCCAGCCAGACGAGCTTCTTCTCGTCCTTCTTCGACATCGGGACGGCGCGGGCGTCGAAGTGCGCGGCGGGGTTGGCCAGCATCGCCTCGATCTCCGAGAAGAAGAGGAGGCGGCGGAGATGCTCGGGCGCGAAGCCGGCGCGGAAGCGGCCGGGGTAGAAGTAGCGGTCGCGCGACGACTCGGCGGCCACCTCGTCGAAGTCCTCCTCCTTCTTGTCCATCGCGGCGCAGCCGATGACACGGCCGTCGAAGTCGAGCAGGAAGGACCCGGTCTTGATGCGCTTGCGGCTCTGGAGCCGCGGCGCGCCGGCGAGGCCGCGCTCGGTCCGGTAGAGGCGGTTGTAGTCGAGCTTGATGCGGCTGCGGCCGAAGCGGTCCTCGACCGTGGCGGTGAAGAAGACCTGCCCGAGCGGCGGCGCCTTCCCGTCGCGGACGATGCCCGCCCGGGTCTGGAGCCCCTCTGCCTTCACGATCATGCCGCCGAAGCCCCGGAAGAGCCCGACGAAGGTTGCGGGATAGGACTTGCCCTCGTCGACGACGTTCATGTCCTCGATCTTGCGGACCATGTCCCGCGACAGGTCCTGCGGGACGAAGAGCGTCCCCTTGTCGTCGAGGGCGACGCCGAAGAGCGTGGCCTTGCCGCCCTGGCCCTCCTCGGCGGGCATGTAGCGCTCCTGGGTCTTCTCCGAGCGGAAGACGATCTCGAGCCGCTTGACCACGGAGGGCAGGTCCTTGCGCATCGGCTCGTAGCGCTTGTCCAGGTCCGTGAGGCGGTCGTCGGCGAGGATGTGCTTGCCCAGGAAGGAGCTGCGGCCGTCGGGCAGGACCCAGAGATAGGCGTCGAGGGCGATCCCCACGGTGGCGCCCTTCTTGTCGGAGACCACGGAGCCGGCGCGCATCATGTCGATGCAGAACCAGCCCTTGGTCTCGAGGAGCGGCGCGTTCGTCTGGATGTAGGGGCTGACGTTGAGGTGCCAGGCGTTGTCGACCAGGTCGGCGTGGGTGACGTGGAAGGACTCGCCGACCTTGGGCTGCTCCCAGTCGGAGAAGACGAGCGGGACGAGCTCGCGCGGCTGGACGGGCTTGAGGAGGACGAAGTCGTGGTTGCGGCCGACGGCGTGAAGCTTCGCCTCGAACTTCGCGCCGGTGGAATCGGTGACCATGATCTTGTCGATGTCCGACTCCTTGAGGGTCTTGTCGGCCATCAGGATGAGATCCTTCTCCAGGGCGACGCCCCAGGTCTCGAAGGGCTGCTCGTTCTCGGAGAGCTGGAAGATCCGCTGGGCCTCGGCGTCCTGGGCCTCCTCCTCCAGCTCGGCCTTCTCGAGCCGGGTCTTCTTCTTGAGGCTGACGTCGATGCCCAGGAAGGACTTGTGGACCGCGTCGTAGACCTTGCGGATCGCCTCGCGGTCTTCCTGAGCGCAGAGGGAAGAGGCTGGCCACAGAGGCGCAGAGGCGCAGAGAAGAAGCGATACGGCGAGACATCCCCCCCGTACCCCCCGGGGGGGCCAAGAAAGGGATTCTTCTCCGTGTCTCTGTGCCTCTGTGGCCAATTTAGTCCTCCTCGATCTTTTCCATGTCCTTCTCGAAGTCGAGCACGACGAGGCGCCGGTAGCCGGTGCGGATGATGCCGAAGAGCAGCTTGCGCTTGCCCTTCTCCTGCTTCAGGGAGGCCTCGTAGGCGTCGCGCACGTCCTTGAGCGACTCCACGGGCTTGTCGCCGATCCGGGTGATGATGTCGAAGTTGACGAAGCCGCTCGCGCGGGCGTTGCCGGAGAACTTCACGCCCTGCACGTAGACGCCGCGCGGCCGCTGGAAGTGGAGGAAGGGGTCGGAGAACTTCGTGATCTCCTTCACCGTCATGTCCCACTTCTTGCACTCGAAGTCCTCGCCCTCCTGCTTGCCCTTCGACGAGGGCGTCAGGGTGACCGCGAGCGTTTCGGCGCCCCGCTGGACGTCGAGCCGCGCCGGCGCGTCGATCGGGAGCGCCGCGAAGCGCCGCTCGACGGCCGGGAGATCCGTCTCGTACATCCCGCGGACCGCCTCGCCGTTCACGGCCACCGCGATGTCGCCGGCGTGGAGCTTCGCCTTCTCGCCGGGCGAACCCTCGTCCACGCTCGCGATCAGCACGCCGTGCGTGGCGTCGATGTAGGAGCTCTTCCGGAAATCCTTCAGCGCCTGGAAACGCAGCCCCGTCCAGGAGCGCTGGACCTTGCCGTCCTTCAGGATGCGGTCGACGACTTCCTTCACGACGGCCGCGGGGATCGCGAAGCCCAGGTTGTCGGCGCCGCGCATGCCGCGGGCGTTGATCCCGACGATGCGGCCGCGGATGTCGACGAGCGGCCCGCCCGAGTTGCCGGGATTGATGGCCGCGTCGGTCTGGATCCAGAGGTTGTAGGGGGCGAAGTCGAGGTGGCGCTCGACGGAGGAGACGATCCCGCGCGAGACCGAGCGCTCGAAGCCGTGGGGGGCGCCCATGGCCATGACGAGCTCGCCCACTTTAAGGGCGTTGGAGTCGCCGAACTCGGCCACGGGCAGCGGCGATTTGGATTTGCGCTCGGGGAGGTTCAGCTTGATCACCGCCAGGTCGGTCTCCGGGTCGAGCCCCACGATCTTGGCGCTGACCTCCTCCCGGTCGGACAGCACGCAACGGATTTCGGTGGCCTTCTCGGCCACGTGGTTGTTGGTGACCACGAAGCCCTCGGGGGAGATGATCGCGCCGGAGCCGAACACCTGGATCTTCTCCATCTTGCCGCCGCGGAACTCCTGCTGGATGGGCTTGATGAAGACGACGGCGGGGAAGACCTTGTCCTTGGCCTCCTGGATGACCTCCTCCTCGGGGCGGACGGAGGCGCAGGCGCCCAGCGCGGCGGACAGGAAGGTCGCGAAGAGAAGTCTCATGAGTGAATTGTCTCCCCCGTTCCCGCGGGTGTCAACCAGCGTCGCCTCCGCCGGATTGTTAAGGTTTCGTTAAGGATCTTCACACGCCGTTGACACTCCTCCGTACCCCCTGTCTAATACGCCCAACGTGTTCAGCCTGCTGCCCAAGGAGATGGTGTTCTTCGACCTCTTCGAGGAGGCGGGGAAGAACGCCCACGCGGGGGCTCTGGCCCTCCAGGACCTGATGGAGGACTACCAGAACGTCCCCGACAAGGTCAAACGGATCAAGGACATCGAGCACGCCGGCGACAAGATCACCCACACGACGATCGAAAAGCTCAACCAGACCTTCATCACCCCGCTGGACCGCGAGGACATCCACGAGCTCATCTGCCGCATCGACGACATCATCGACCTGATCGACACGGCCGTGGCGCGGATGCACCTCTACAAGATCGACAAGCCCACCGCGGACGCGAAGGCGCTGGCCCGGGTCCTGGTGGAGGCCACGAAGATCATCACCGAGCTCCTGCCCAAGATGAGGAGCATGAAGCTGTCGAGCTCGCTGCTCCAGCACTGCATCGAGATCCACACCAAGGAGAACGAGGGGGACCGGATCGAGCAGCACGCGCTGGCGGCGCTGTTCGAGAACGGCCAGGATCCGATCTTCATCATCAAGTGGAAGGACATTTACGAGGAGCTGGAGTCGGCCACCGACCGCTGCGAGGACGTGGCCAACGTCATCGAAGGCATCGTGCTGAAGAACGCCTGACCTCCGGATGCTCACCCTCGTCGTCTGCATCGTCATCCTCGCCCTCGTGTTCGACTACATCAACGGCTTCCACGACGCCGCCAACTCCATCGCGACGGTCGTCTCCACCCGGGTGCTGACGCCCAAGGCGGCCGTGGGGATGGCCGCCGTCTTCAACTTCGTGGCCTTCTTCGTCTTCCACCAGGGCGTGGCCAAGACGATCAAGTCGGGCGTCGTGGACTCCCACTCCATCACCATCGCGGTGGTGACGGCGGGCCTCGTGGGGGCGATCACCTGGAACCTGATCACCTGGTACTACGGCATTCCGTCGAGTTCCTCCCACGCCCTTGTCGGCGGCTACGCGGGCGCAGCGGTGGTGAAGGGAGGGTGGGGCGTCCTCAACGGCGGGGGCATGATGATCGAGCTCGTGGTCCATCACCACTGGAACACGAAGCAGATCACGATCATCGACATCGGCGCCTTCATCCTGATCGCGCCGCTGCTCGGCCTGATCCTCGGCTTCACGCTGATGGTGATCACCTACTGGGTCTTCCGGCGCTTCCCGCCGAGCAAAATCAGCACGGTCTTCCGCAAAGCGCAGCTGATCTCGGCCGCCGCCTACAGCCTCGGCCACGGCGGCAACGACGCGCAGAAGACCGCCGGCATCATCGCGGCGGTGCTCCTGGCCGGGGGCTATCTCAAGGCCGACGCCGACATTCCGGCCTGGGTGGTCTTCGCCTGTTACGCCGCGATGGGCCTGGGGACGATGGCCGGCGGCTGGCGCATCGTGAAGACGATGGGCCAGAAGATCTGCCACCTCCAGCCCGTCCACGGATTCTGCGCCGAGACGGCCGGGGCCCTGACGCTGTTCGCCGCCACTTTCCTGAAGATCCCCGTCAGCACGACCCATACGATCACGGGGGCTATCGTGGGCGTAGGCTCAACGCGCGGCCTTCACGCGGTGAAGTGGGGCGTGGCCGGGCGCGTAGTGTGGGCCTGGATCCTCACGATCCCCATCTCCGCGGGCATCGCCGCGATCCTCTACTTCCCGCTGAGCTGGGTGATCAAGTTCTAGCGGGGCTTCTGTAGGACCACCGCCGCATCGTTGGTTTGCGGCATCCCCGGCGTGCTGCGCCCCTTCTCGACGTAGCTCCGCAGCAGCGCAGTCAGCCGCTGCACCTCCTCCGGGTGCTCCGCCTGCACGTTGCTCCGCTCCCCTCCGTCCAGGGCCAGGTCGTAGAGCTGCACGGCGGGCAGCTTCGAGACGTCCGCCTTGCCGGGCCGCGGGTCGCTCCAGCCGCCGGAGTCGGGACAGAGTTCCAGCTTCCAGCGCCCCTGGCGGATCGCGAAGGATCCGTTGATGGAGTGGTGGACCGTCGCCTCACGGAGCGGCCCCTTCGCCGTGCCCAGGAGATCGGGGAGGAGGCTGACGCTGTCCACGCCCGCGTCGTCGGGCAGCGGCGTCCCGAGGATCTCGGCGCAGGTCGCCATCAGATCGGTGAGGCAGACCGTGTCGTCGCAGCTCGAGCCGGGCCGGACGCGGCCCGGCCAGCGGACGAGGAAGGGGATGCGATGGCCGCCGTCGAAGATGTCCGCCTTCGCGCCGCGGAACCTGTGGTTGGGGCTGTGGCCCTGGCGGAGCAGGGCCGGAATATCGGCCGCGGGCGAGCAGCCGTTGTCGCTCGTGAAGAGGACGAGCGTGTCGCCCGCCCGCCCGTTCCGGTCGATCGCCTTCAGGATCTCCCCCACGGTCCAGTCCACCTGCAGGACGAAGTCGCCGTACTTGCCGAGCCCGCTCTTCCCCTCGAACTCGGGGGAGGGGAGGATCGGCGTGTGGGGCGCATTGAGGGGGACGTAGAGAAAGAAAGGCTGCGGCTCCTTCGCCCGCTGATCGAGATACTCCACGGCTTTCCTCGTGAGCGTGGGCAGGACGTCGACCGCTTCGAAGTCCTGGTGGGCCGGCCCCGGCCGGATCCAGGTCTTGGTCGTCGTGGGCAGGCCGACCGTGCGGTCGTTCTCGATCCAGATGAAGGGCGGCATGTCGAGCGACGCGCTGATGCCGAAGTAGGAATCGAAGCCGACGGCGGCAGGACCCTGGGCGATCGGACGGCTGAAGTCGGTCGCCTTCGAACCGCCCTCCCAATTCATGCCGAGATGCCATTTGCCGATGCAGGCCGTGTGGTAGCCCTGGGAGCGGAGCAGGGAAGGGACGGTCAGCCGGCGCGGATCGATCAGCGGCGGCGAGAAGCCGTCGAGCACGCCCTGCTGCAGGCGGGTGCGCCAGGCATAGCGGCCCGTCAGGATGCCGTAGCGGGTGGGAGTGCAGACGGAGGATCCGGAGTGGGCGTCGCTGAAGAACATCCCCTGCGAGGCCAGGCGGTCGAGGTTCGGGGTGACGATCTTCGAGTCCTTGTTGAGGCAGGAGAGGTCGCCGTAGCCCAGGTCGTCGGCCAGGATGTAGACGATGTTCGGCCGGGAGCTGCGGGCGGCTTCGGGGGCGCCGGCGCATCCGGTGAGCCCGATCAGCAGGAGCAGCGCCCGACGCATCGTTGAACTAACCCCCGATCCGGCCGCCGGGTGTCGGCCAATCAACCCGAGAAGTGCTCCACGGTGAAGCCGAAGATCCTCGCGGCGGGGTCGCCGGGCGGGAGGCCGGCTTTGTCGAAGGTCCGTCGCAGGAACTCCTCCGGGGTCCATCCCCATTCCACCGCGACCTGGGGGAGGAGGAGGCCCGACGCGACCCCCTCGTGCTTCACGTAGAGCCCGTGGGTGCCGACGACGATCTGGTCGGGGCGGATCGGGACCATGGGGGAGAGGACGGAGATCTCGTAGGAGAGGCGGGGGACCTCGTCGGGGCCGAGGGGGGAGAAGCGGGTGTCCCGCTCCGCGGCGGCCGCGGCCATGTCCCGCACCGATTCCCAGAGGGGCATATGGGCTTCGAGGTGGCCGATGCAGCCGCGGAGCTCGCCGCCGATCTTCAGGGTAACAAAAACGGCCCCCTTCTCGCGAAGGGGGCCGTCCGGGTTCCTCAGAGTCGGGAGGTCGAGGCCGCTTGCGGCGGCCGCAACCGTCCGGCGCGCCAGATCCAGGAGCGTGGCCCGGTCCTCGGGGGAAAGCACGCTCCCAGTCTAAGCGCGCCGCGTTACTTCTTCACGGGTTTCTGGAGCTTGAAGCTCGTGGGGGCGACGCTGGCGCCCTTCACGATGAAGATCTCGACGCAGCGCGCGACGCCGTTGTTCGCGGTCGGCTCGGTGCCGTGGCCCTCGACCGACGCGATCTGGGTCTCGCGCAGGCCGTGCTTGAGGAGCTCGCCCATGACCGCGATGGCGCGGCGGCAGCTCAGCTCCATGTTCGTGTCCGTCTCGAGCGCCTTCCTCGTGATCTCGCGGGTGATGGGCTTCTTGTCCGCGTGGCCGATGACCTTGATGACGTTGCCCTTCTGGGTGTCGGCGATCGTCTTCAGGATCCGGGCGCCGTTCGTGGAGATCTTCCAGCTGCCCAGGTCGAAGAGGACGCCGTCCTTGAACTCGATCGAGCCCCTCTCCTTGTTCACGACGAAGTCGCCCTTCTTCTCGTCCATGCCCAGGCCGTTGAGGGCCTGCTTGAGGCTGGCGGCGAGGTCGCTGTAGAACTTGCCGGACTCGCTGTTGGCGTCGAACTCGGCCTTGAGGCGGTCGAACTCGGCGGCCTTCATCCGCAGCTGGGCGTTCTCCGCCTCGAGGGCGTTCTTGTACTCGGTAAGCTGCGCGGTGAGGGTTTCGTGCTCCTCCTTGCTCATCCACGAGGACGAGCAGCCCACGGATCCGAAGGCGACGACCAGGGCGGCGACGGCGAGCGAAATTTTCGAGGACATGACCTTCCCCCTCTCAGGATGGAACCCGACTCTCTCTCCGGGGACACGGCGACGCACCGCGCCCAACATGTAAATTATATTCTGTAACTTATAGAAGTCAAGGCGGGGGGAAAAGAAAACGGGGCGTCTTTCGACGCCCCGCTTTCGGGGATCCTATTATGGAGGGAAAGCTACTTCATCTCTCCCTTGGGGGGCTCGGGGGCCGGCGTCGGAGCCGCGCCGCCGGACGATCCGCCGCCGAAGTTGTTGGCGTAGTCCTTGTCGTGCAGGAAGGTCGGCCCGTTGTAGGACTGGTGCTTGATCCGGGTGTCGGCATCCTGGAAGGGCGGCTCCTTGCCCTCGAACTTCCGGAGGTGGAAGCCCTTCCACTTCGGATCCTCCCAGAACTTCTTGAGGACCCACTCGGCCGTGCCCGCCGTGACGTCCGACGGCGCCGAGGCCTGGCCCGACTCCATCCGCATCATGTCCACGAAGAAGAAGCCGCTGTAGAGGGACGCGACGAGCGCCAGGAAGATGAAGAGCGTCCAGACCGGGTGGGCCCGCTTCCGCTCGATCTCCTGCTCGACCGCGACGGGGATCCGCGCGGTGACCTTGCGGTTGACGCCCGTCATGCCCGTGCGCTTGCGGGGCGGGGGAGGAGGCGGGGCCTCTTCCTCGACGGCTTCCGCGGCGACCGTCTCCTCGGCGGCCTCGTCGGCCAGCTTGAGGGGCTCGGTGGACAGGCCGGTGTCGGTGTCTTCCTCGATGAAGGTCTCCTCCTGGTCGGAGCCGACCTCTTCGGACGGCACGACGAGGTCTTCCTCCTGCCGCCCCTTGCCGCCGACGGCCGCCAGCTGGGCGGAGGTGTCGGAGAGCGCGGCCGTCTCCTGGCCGATGTCCAGGTCGAGGACGGTCTCGTCCGTGGTCTCGGAGGAAGGGGTGGACGGAAGGATGATCGTGGGCTCCGTGATGCGGCCCTTCTTGAGGCTCTCCACGTCCTCCTTCTTGAACTTCATCTTGTTCTCGTCGCGGAAGGCGCGGAGTTCGCCTTCCGAAACCATGCGCTTGAGCTCTTCTTCGCCGAGCTCCAGCTCCTTCATCACGTCTTCAAAGCTGAAATAGTCCACCGCTTGCGCCTCCGAATGACGACCTGAAATAGCTCCGGGCCTATTTGTCCTTCTTCTCGTTCTTCTTGAGCTCTTCGATGATGTCCTTCACGTGGGGCTTCTCGTTGCCGTACTCGATCACGTCCATATCGAAGGAGATGTCCCGCACGGCCACGAGCTTGATGGTGCGCGCGCCGTTGGCCACCTGGTAGCAGCAGAGGCTGATCCGCTCCGACTTGGAGAGGATGCCCTTCTCGTCGCCCTTGGACTGCGCGGCCCGCTTGTAGATGATCCAGACGATGTCCTGGGTCTGGGTCTGGGAGCCGCCGGTGTACATCTGGAGCCCTTCAGTCGCCGCCTGCATCGACATCGGGGCGGCCCAAGCCTGCGTCTCGCGGTTCTGGCTGATGACGACGGTGAGGAGAACTCCGATGATCCCCGCCATCACGCCCGTCGCGGCGTAGGTCCACCTGCTGTGCATCGTCAGCGCCTCCGTAGAGAGTCTCTCTGAGACCCTCATTTGACACCGCTTCCGCGAAGGGTGTCAAGCGAATTCACCGCTCTTCAACCCTAGACGCCGGGAGGCGGAAAATCCCGGCAACAATCTACTTCTTTTCCTCGGGGGTCTCCCGGACCCCCCGCAGCACGACGTTGTCGAAATTGCCCAGGTCGTCGAAGGAGCCCACGCCCACCCTTCCCTTGAGGAAGACCTTGCTCGTCGCGGTCTGGACGGGGGTCTTCATGTCGTCCCAGTAGACCTCGATGCTTCCATCCGCCGTTTTTCGGACGACCTTGACGTGCGTCCACTCGTCGGTCCAGTTCGTACCCGGGGTCGTCTTGGTCGAGATCATCGTCCGGTCGGCGCCGTTCACGATGAAGATCTGGTTGGCGTTCTTGTCCGTCCGCTTCCCCAGGTGGGAGTAGTAGAAGTGGTCGTTGTCCTGGTACCCGAAAAAGAGGCAGAGGTCCCGGTGGTCGTAGTCCTTCACGGTGCTCTGGAAATCCGCCTCGAGGACGAAGTCGCCGACCACGACGTCCTTCAGGAGCGCGATGCCGAAGGGGCTGCGGTGGGGCGTCTTGGGGGTGGTCTTCTTGAAGAGGCTGAGCGACTTGCCCTTGTCGGTCTCGGCGACCTTCCAGGCCTCGGGGTCGCTGAACTCCCAGCGGTCGGCGCCCTTCTCGAAGTCCTCGGTGACGAGCACCGGGAGCTCCTGGGCGCAGAGCAGCGCGAGGCTGAACGCGGTCAGTCTGATCATGGAAACGTCCTCCCGGCCCCATCCTAAGGCGGAGGGGCCGGGAGGATCAATGAATCATGACCTATCGGGGGGGCCGGAGGGCTTCCACCTCCTCGGGAGGGAGGGACTTCATGATCGTCGCGACGCTGGGATCGTGCCTCTTGGCGTCCAGTTCGACGACCCGGATGTCCGCGTCGATGAACCGGACATCCTTCAGATTGAAGTGCTTGCCCTGGTCTTCAGCTTTGTACAGGACCAGAACAGACCGCTCGGGCCCTTTGACCGGCTTCACCTTGGTCAGCACCCAGCACAGATCGTTCTGGTTCTGCGTGCTGCCTCCGGTCGCCAGGATCGGCGAGCCGCTTGCTCCGTTCCCGCCTCCGGGGCCCGCCTGGGCTTCCGCCCGCGGGAGGAACTCCGTCTTGGTCGACGCCACCGCGACGAGCGCCGCCAGGAGTCCGATCGCCACGCCTGAGATCACGAACAGGGCCTGCTTCATACGTCCCCCAAGCAAAAGGAGACCCCGCTCGAACACTGCCCTTCGACGCCGCCTCCGCGGGCCGGGTTCCGATAATGTGCGTTGCTTTTGCGGAATCCGGGGGTTTAAATTTCGTTATGAGCGGGACCGTCGCGGCCCTCTGTCTCCTTCTCCAGGATCCCCTCCAGACCCAGATCGACGAAGCCCTCCGCCAGTTCGAGGCCGCCGCCGAAGTCGACCGGGCCCTCACGCTCCTCTCCTCCCAGCTGCTCGCCCTCGGCGCCCGGGCCACCAACCCCATCGCCCGCCGCCTGGCCGAGGACCTCCGCGACGGCATGGCCTCAGCCGCCGCCCCCGCGTTCATCGACGCCCTCGTCGGCCGCCCCGACGCGCTCGTCCCCCTCCAGTCCGCCTTTCGCGACGCCGCCACCTCCGCGTCCGGCCGCATCGAGCTCGCCGAGGCGCTCCTCCACCTCGACGACGCCATGAGCTGGCGCGCGGGGCTGCTCATGATCGCCTCCGACGAGGGCTCGGCGGTCGGCGACCGGCTCCACGCCGCGAAAGTGCTCCTGGAGGCGGAGGATTCCCGGATCCCCGACATTCTCCGGACGATGGTCGAAAAACTGCCCGGCCGCCCGGAGGAGGAGCAGCAGCGCGTCGCCGCGTTCCTGACGGCCGCGAACACGCCGCTCACGCGCGAGCTCCTGGCGGAGATGGCCGACGCGCGCCGGGGGACCGACGAGCCGCGCGTCCGCATCATCGACGAGACCTCCCGCCGCCCCGTGCCGCCGCCCGCCCGGCCCCCCCCAAAAAAGAAGGAGACAGGGCGGGAGACTTTCCTTACCATGCCCAGCATCCTCGCCGGAGGAGTGACCCTGCTGCTGCTGGTCCTCCTCGCGGTCGAGATCCTTCGAAAGGGCTAAACGACCATGACGAAGAACGAAGTTGCCGGCCAGATCCGCCAGCTCCTCGTCCGCCTCGAGTCCCTCCGGGACTCTCTTTGAGATCGATAAGAAAGGCGCCCGCTTCAAGGAGATCGAGACCCTGATGGGCGGGGCGGACTTCTGGAACAACCAGGAGGCCGCCCAGAAGATCGTCGCCGAGCTCAAGTCGGTCAAGTCCACCGTCGAGTCCTACCGCGGCCTTCACACGGAGCTCGAGGACGAGCTCGGCCTGCTCGACATGTCCGACGACGCCAAGGACGCCGCGCACATCCAGGAGGCCGCCGCCAAGATCCCGGAGTTCCAGCGGAAAGTCGAGGCCGTCGAGGTCCAGGCCCTCTTTACCGGACCCAACGATACCCGCGACGTCTTCGTCTCGATCCACCCGGGCGCCGGCGGCGTGGACGCCCAGGACTGGGCCCAGATCCTCGAGCGCATGTACCTGAGGTGGCTCTCGAAGAACGGCTACCAGGCGGAGGTGATCGACCGGCTCGACGGCGAGGAGGCCGGGATCCGGCGCGCGGTCATCGACGTGAAGGGGGGCTTCGCCTTCGGCTACCTGAAGAGCGAGATCGGCGTCCACCGCCTGATCCGCAACTCGCCCTTCGACGCCAACCACCGGCGCCAGACGAGCTTCGCCTCGGTGGACGTCGTGCCCCAGTACGAGGACGTCGACGTCGAGATCAACGAGGCCGACCTCCGCATCGACACCTACTCCGCGGGCGGTCCGGGCGGCCAGCACGTGAACAAGACCCAGAGCGCCGTCCGGATCACCCATATGCCCACGGGCGTCGTCGTCCAGTGCCAGAACCAGCGCTCGCAGATCATGAACCGCAAGTCGGCCATGCGGGCGCTGGCCTCGAAGCTCCACCAGCTCGAGGAGGCGAAGCGCGACGCGGAGTACGCCAAGATGTACGGCGAGAAGGGCGAGATCTCCTTCTCGCGGCAGGACCGCTCCTACACGATGCAGCCCTACACGCTCGTGAAGGACGAGCGGACCGGCCAGCAGACGGGCAACATCCAGGCCGTGCTCGACGGCGCCATCGACCCCTTCATCGAGGCGTTCCTGAAGTGGAAGGGGCGGAAGTACTAACTGCTACCATTCCAACGACGTTGGATCGGCATCACTTCTTGGGGCTGCTGAGCTCCTTGATCAGCGGCTCCGGGAGCGGCAGCGCTGCGACGCCGTGGGAGAAGAACTCGTAGACGGTCTCCAGGTGGTAGGTCCGGCGGTCGAAGCCGCCCAGCGTCTTGACCGAGTAGGAGACCCGGCGGCGGTCGACGACGCGCATCAGCCTCGGCTCGAATTTCACCGACGCGCACTCGAGCGAGCCTTCGAGCGAATCCCAATAGATCGTGTCGGGCTTGTCCATCCGGCCCTCGGCCTGAGCGGCCTGCAGGATCTGCTCCAGGTAAGCGCGGCCGGAGACGGGATCGAGCGGGAGCTCCCAGACGAGGCAGATGCGGTCGCGGACCTTGTCCGTCCGCGGCGCGCTTTCGCCGCGGACCGACGGCAGGAGATCCAGGATCATCTGGTGGGGCGCCTGCGAGGTCCGGAGGATCTCCGCCAGCCGCGCCTCGCGGCCGGCGAGGGGGTTCTTGCCGAGGTCGTCCCAGGCCCGCCCCCCGCGGCGAAGATGGACGGCCTTCTCGTCGTCCAGCCGCTTCGCCGCCGTGAACTCCTCGATCGCCGCGGTGTAGACGCCCGAAGGCGCCCAGACCCCATCGCGCACCTGGCGGCCCGTCACCCGGTAGCCGTAGCTCCGGGCGCCCAGGCCCGTGAGCAGGACGTCGAGCAGGGGCGGCCGCTTGTCGGGGGCGGGCGGGGCCGGCGGGGGGCGGCGGACGGGATCGAGCGTCACGAAGCGCGAGAGGTCGGGCTTCTCCGCCGACTCGAGGGAATCGCCCGTCTCGCGGAGGACGAGCGACTGCCGCGCGGCCAGCTTCCGTGCCTCGCCCGTGCCCGTCCGGAACTGCGAGGCGCCCGTCAGCGGGGTCGCCCGGAGCGTCGTGTCGTCCACCGACACGCAGAGTCTCCCCTCGGACTCGCGAAGATGGAGGCCCGTCGCGCCGTGGGCGATGAGCAGCGGCCGGGGCGAGCGGCCCGTGTCGACCACCGCGTCGCCCTTCCGGACGTCGACCTTCGTGCAGGCGAGCGTCTGGCTCCAGGAGAGGCGCAGCTCCGCCTCCGCGGCGAGATGCACCGTCGAGCCGTCCGCCAGCACGACGGAGCCGCCCGAGGGGGACAGCAGCGTATCGGAGGGGTTGATCATCCCCTTCGGGGGGAGCGGCGTGACGACGTCGCCGGAGCGGCGCGATACGGTGCCGTCGCCGGCGGCGATCTCGATGGCCTCCGACACCTCGCTCTTCGCCCGTTCCGCGAGGAAGGGCGACGCAGGCGCCGGAGTCGGAGTCAGGACCGGCGCGGGCGAGGGCGGGAAGGGTTTCGGATCGGGCGCGGGAGAATCCTTCGGAACCGGCTTCTCCGGAGTCGCGAGGACCGGATCGGGAGGGGCCGGAGTCGGAACCGGCGGCTTCTCCGCGACGCGCGAGGGCGCGACGGCCGGCGTCACGAGCTTCGGCTCCGACGGCTTCAGCGGGCGGTGGACGAAGGCCCAGGCGAGGGCGGCGGCGATCAGCGCGGCGGCGGCGACGCCCTGGGCGACGCGCTGCCAGACCCGGGTCCGGGCCGCGAAGGCGCCGACTTCCACCGGCTCCGAGGCGGGAAGGCCGGCCGGGACCGGCTCAGCGACGAGGGCCAGCTGCCGGCGGCACATCGCGCAATCGGCAAGATGGCGGACGACGCTGCGCCATTCCTCGCCGGAGACCTGGCCCTGCGCGAACACGGCCAGCGTTTCGGGATCCGGGCAGTCCTTCGTGTTCATCGTGCTCCGAGCATCTCCTTCAGCCGGGCGCGGGCCCGGGTGATCAGTGAACCGAGCGTCTGCACCGGGATCCCCAGCGAGAGGGAGATCTGCCGGTAGCTCAGGCCGTCGTAGTAGAACATCTTGAGCGCGGTCCGCTGGAGCGGGCCGAGCGAGTCGAGCAGGGCGTCCAGGCGCCGGATCTCCTCCCGCTCCTCGGGGGCCGGCAGCTCCCCGCCCTCCGGCGCGGCCCGGAGCGCGAGGTCCTCGATCTCGCCCCCGCCGTAGCGCCCGCGCCGCTTTTCGTCGCGGATCGTGTTCAGCGTCATCCGCACCGCGAGCGACTTGAGCCAGGCGGCGAAGGGGCAGCGCCCCTGGTAGGAGCGGAGCCGGCGGCAGTCCTGCTCGTAGAGCCGCGCCAGGAGATCCTGCACGACGTTCTCCACGTCTGCATGGGGGATCCGGTAGACGCAGCGGAGGAAGGTGAAGCGCACGGCCCCCTCGAGGACGGGCCGGTAGCGCTCGAGGAATTCCTCCCACGCGGCGGAGTCCCCCCCGAGGCACCTCTGGAGGAGCTCCGCTTCTCCGGCCTGATCCTGCATGGGAACGGTCAAGACCGTCTGAACCTGGCTGCCCACTCTAACCGGGACACATCTCCTTCATATTCGTCTGAGAGGACACGCGTCCCGGATTCCTATTGCGCCCAAAAGCAAAAGCGCCGGATCGGGATGGACCCGGTCCGGCGCTTCCTGAGTGCGCTTCGACTTCAGCGCTTCTGAACCGCGAGGTTGCTCTCCTCCAGGGCGAGGGTCCGGAACGCCGTGATGCCGGCGCGCTCCTCCTCTTTGCGGCCGCGCGGCTGCCAGGCGCCGCCGCCCTCGGTCGTCTTCCGATATACATCCATCTTCTGGTGCCAGGCCCGCCATTCGATCGAGCTCTCTCCGCGCCAGGCGTAGAGCGCTGCGCCCCCCAGGTAGGCGCTGACCGGATCGGAGGGCCCCTTCTCGGCCACCCGGCGGGCCGCCGCGCAGACCCGGTCGCTCCGGCCCAGGTAGGGATCGAGCGCCATCTGGGCCCGCAGGTAGACGGCGTCGGGCGCGCCCTCGACCGACTTCTCGAGCAGCTTGATCGTCGCCAGGTCGACCTCGATCAGCAGCTCCTTCGCGAGCATGATCGCCGGCGCCGCGAGCGCCGCGACCCCCTTCTTCTCGGGCAGGCCCGGCTGGTCGGATATCCAGCTCACCGCCTTCTGCAGCGCCTCCCGCAC
>JACQFK010000459.1 GCA_016200125.1 Planctomycetota bacterium | reverse complement strand
CTCCCCTCCGGGAGCGACGCGGCCGTCTCGATGGCGTGGGGGCCGTCCTTTTCGCGCCAGGCGCCGATCGGATCGTAGTTCTCGAACGCGAAGCCGATCGGATCCATCCGCTTGTGGCAGTTGGCGCAGCTGGGGTCGGCCCGGTGCTTCTCGAGCCGCTGCCGGAGCGAGAGCTTGCGGTCCTCGTCCGTCTCGTCCTTGAGCTCGCCGGCGTCCGGGAGCGGCGGGGGCGGCGGCGTGCCGAGGATCGTCTCGAGCACCCACTTGCCCCGTTTTACCGCCGCCGTGCGCGTGGGGTTCGAGGTCACCGTGAGCACCGCCCCCATCATGAGGACGCCGCCGCGGCGCGGGTCCGCCAGCTCCACGCGCCGCATCTCCGGACCCTTCACGCCCTCGATGCCGTAGTGGGCGGCGAGCCGCTCGTTCAGGTACGTGTAGTTGGCGCCGATCAGCTCCAGCACGCTCCGGTCGCCCCGCACGATGTCGTCGAAGAGGAGCACCGCCTCGTCGTGCATGGCGGCGCGCAGCTTCTCGTCCCAGGCGGGAAAGCGCTTGGGGTCGGGCGCCTGGGTCTCGAGGCGGCGCAGCTGGAGCCACTGGATGGCGAAGTTCTCGGCCAGCGCCCGGGCCTTCGGATCCTTCAGCATCCGCCGGACCTGGGCCTCGTAGGCGGCGGGATCGCTCAGCGTCCCCTTCTCCGCGGCCTCGAAGAGCGCCGCGTCGGGCATCGTGCTCCAGAGGAAGTACGAAAGCCGGCTCGCCAGCTCCCAGCCGCCCAGCCGGTGCGCCCCCTTACCGTCCTTGTCGTCCGATCCGTGCTCGATCCGGAAGATGAAGTGCGGCGACACCAGGACCGCCTGGAGCGGCAGCTTCACCGACGACTCGAAGGAATCCCCCTGCTTGTCCGCGAGGTCGAAGAGCGCGAGCAGCCGCTCCAGCTCAGCGGGGGCGACCGGACGCCGGAAGGCCCGCCTCGCGAACTTCCCCACGATCTCCCCCGCCGCCTGCCGCTTCGTCGTCGACAGCCCCGGCTTGGCGACGAAGATCCGCTGCTGCGTCTCCGGCGGGTCGGGCGGCTTCAGGTCGACCGGGCCGACCACCTCGAGGTAGTCCAGGATCAGGTTGCGGTCGCGGTCCTTGGGCTTCGCCTCGGGGTTGTAGTAGTCGTTGATGAACGCCATCGTGATCTTCCGGGAGCCCGGCCGGAGCTCGACCTTCTCCTCGTAGACCTTGGCCTCCTTGCGGCTCACCGGGACGTCGATGACCGAGACCGCCCGCTCGTCGACCTTGAGCGCCATCCGCGCGGGCTCCGAGCCCGCCTGCTCGCCCGCGGCCCGGATCCGCAGCAGGTACTTTCAGGCGTCCTTGATGTCGACCGACTGGACGCAGTCGCCGTTGGCGAACATCGTGAGCATGTCCCCTTCGGGCGCGCCGCCGCCGGAGAACTGCATGGCCCGCGCCTCGAAGCGGCGGACCTTCGGCTTGTGGCGTTCCTCGGTCTGGATCGCCTGGTCGAGGATCTTCTCCGCGGCCGCGAGGTACTTCTCCATCAGCACCGGCGGCATCGAGAGCACGTCGCCGATGTTGTCGAAGCCGTAGCCCACGTCGTCGGAGGGGAAATCCTCGGTGTTGGGGTTGAAGTCCAGGCCGACCAGGTCGCGGATCGTGTTGCGGTACTCGATCCGGTTGAGTCTCCTCATCACGACGCGTCCGGGATCGCGCGGCGCGTTGGGGTCGGGGCGGCTGAGCGTCGCCTCGATCCAGGTGGTGAGCTTCTCGAGGTCGGGCGCCGGGATCCGCGGCTTCTCCTCGGGCGGCATCTCGCGCGCGTTGACCTGGTCGTAGATCTTCTTCCAGACCTTGCGCGCCTTGAGCACGGAGGCCTCGTCGGCGTAGATCTCGAGGTTGAGCTTCGCCTTGGCCTTCCTGGAGTCGTGGCAGGAGTAGCAGTGCTTCACGAGGATGGGCTGGATCTCGCCGCAGTAGCCGGCGGCCGTGAGGGGGACGGCATCGCCGCTCCCGGCCGGCTGGAAGCGCGGCCAGAGGAACAGAAGCAGCGCGGCGAACAGTGCCGCGGATCCGGCGATGAGCGCGAGCCCGCCCTTGCCCGACATGGCGTCCTTGCTCCGGGCGCCGCCCTGTCCCGCTCCCGCAGGTCCGGCGCTTACCATGTAGTTAACGCGGCGCCGGAGGAGCGATTTTCATCCGGGCAGGACGGGCGAATCCGGTATAGGATCCAGACACATGATTCGAGCCCTTCCCCTCGGCCTGGTCCTGCTCTTCTGTTCGCAGTCTCCTCCCGGGCTGACGATCCAGAAGAACGTCGCGGTCGGCACCAAGAAGTGCGACGTCGTCAGCTGGACCGACGCGAACGGCAAGCCGAGATCCGTCGCCTTCGTCCGGGCGGACGGCGACCACGCCAAGTTCTCCGGAGGCTACATCCAGCGCTACACCTACAGCGTCGACGGCGCTCTGAGGACGGGCTTCGCCTGGGACGCCGGACAGGAGAACGTGTCGGGGCTCGGCTGCGCGGTGAATCATCACAAGGGCGCGTCCACCAGCAAGGCCAACAGCACGGAGGCGACGACGGCCTTCGTCTTCGAAGGGGCGAATCACTGCCAGTTGCGCTTTCACTCGAAGTACAGCGGGGCGGGCCAGACCGTCGGGCTCACCATCGACTGGTTCGTCAGCCAGGGCCGCAACGACGTGCTCTGGGCGGTCTCCTACGACTGCACGGGATGCCCCACGTTCAACTGGGACGCGCGCGGACCCTACTTCCAATTCGACTGGGACGGCGACGGCAAGTTCTACGAGGGGCCGATCTCCGGGATCCGCTGGGGCGACCACTACAAGTTCAAGACCACGACCTTCAGCGGAACCTCCAGCGCCTGGGACTACAGCCAGCCGAACACGATCCCCTACATGGCGCTGCACAAGGACGCGGCGCTCGGCAACGTGGAGGCCGGCGTCATCCAGACCCAGCCCTGGACCGTCCAGGACGCGGGCGGCTACTGGTGGGCCCAGGGTCATTGGGGCAAGTCGGGCACGGGGATGATGGAGAACTGGAACTGTCCCTTCCAGCTCAACGCCTACGAGAACTATTCGAGCGAGAAGATGGCCTGGGGGACGAACTTCGGCTACGTGGGGAATCCGGCCTACACCCGGCTCGACAACAAGCCGCAGGCCGGCTCCCCGCACCAGGGCTACTCGACCTACATCGTCCTCAACAAGTTTTCCGACGGCCTCACGGAGGCGATGGTCGCGTCGCTGGAAGCGGTCCAGAAGACCACGCTGACGGCGACGAAGGGGACGGTCGTGACTTCGGGCCCCCGCCACGCCGGTCTCGCGGGCGATGCGGCGTATCAGCCCGCGGGCTGGAACCACATCTATGGCGCGTGGTCGGTCGACGTCGACGGTTCGAACACCGCCGCGCTGAACGTCGCGGTCGAAAGCGGATCGTTGCTGCGCCCGCTCTTCGTGTTCAACAACTTCAAGGGCGCGCAGGCGCCGGCGATCCAGCTCAACGGCGCCGCGCTCGCTCCCGGGAAGGACGTCGTGACGTCCGTCGACTCCGCGGGCTGCAAACTCTGGGTCACGCTCCTTCGCGACCTCACGGGCAAATCGAACGCGCTCAGCCTGCACCCCTAGCCCGCCTCCGTAAGAGAGGTGGAGGTGCTCATGCTCGCACTGCTGCTGGCGGCTCTGCTTCAAGACAAACCCGAGCTCGTGGACGCGCGGAAGATCTGGGACCAGGCGCCGCACAACGCGTTCACCGACCTGATCCGCTTCAAGGACCGCTGGCTCTGCGTCTTCCGCGAGGGCAAGACGCACATCTCCCCCGACGGCGCGCTGCGCGTGATCGGCTCGGCGGACGGGGAGACCTGGAGCTCCGAGGCGCGGGTGACGCTGGACGGCGCGGACCTGCGGGACGCGAAGATCGCGCTCATGCCCGACGGCCGTCT
>JACQFK010000007.1 GCA_016200125.1 Planctomycetota bacterium | reverse complement strand
GGCGGGGGCGGTCTTCGGCCGCGTGGACGTCCCGCGGGACGTGGTGATCCTGTGCTTCAACCACCACGGCGCCGGGAGCGACTTCGCAGTGTGGCCGGAAGGGGCCTGGCAGACGCCGCGGGGGGAGGCGCCGGTGAACGGGGAGCTGGCGCGCGCGGTCAAGGAGGCCTTCCTGCCGGCGGACTTCGACGAGTCGGGCCACTTGGACGAGCATTCGGGGGAGGTGCAGGTGCCTTTCCTCCAGCACGTCCGGCCGGACCTGCGGATCGTGCCGGTGGCGCTGTCGCTGGGCCACGACGAGCGGTCGGTCGTCCAGCTGAAAGCCTTCGGGAAGGCGCTGGCCGGCGTTCCGGGGGACTTCCTGGTGCTCGCGTCGACGGACCTGAACCACTACGAGGACCAGAAGACGACGGTGGCCAAGGACGAGGCGGTGATCCGGGCGATCGAGGCGCTGGACGAGGCCGCGCTGATCGAGACGATCCGGACGAAGGAAGTTTCGATGTGCGGCTTCGCGCCGACGGTCGCGGCGATCGCCTACGCGAAGGCGAAGGGCGCCTCGAAGGTGCAGACGCTGGCCCATGCGACGAGCGGCGACGTGTCGGGTGATTACGACCGGGTGGTCGGATATGTGGGGATGGTGATCAGCTAATGTGGAAGCTCAAGCGGACTCATAACTGCGGCGAACTTCGCGCGACGGACGTCGGCAAGACCGTCATCCTGAACGGCTGGGTCGACGTGCGGCGCGACTTCGGCAAGCTGATCTTCGTCGACCTGCGCGACCGCTACGGGCGGATCCAGATCCTCTTCAGCCCCGACCGCGTGCAGGCGATCCACGACCAGGCCTCCAAGCTGCGCGGCGAGACCGTGATCGCCGTGAAGGGGAAGGTCTGCAAGCGGGACGCCGACACGATCAACAAGAAGATCGTCACCGGCGAGATCGAGATCGAGGCCGCGGAGCTCGAGATCCTGAACGAGGCGAAGACCCCGCCCTTCGAGGTGGGCGACCGCGTCAACGTCTCGGAGGAGCAGCGGCTCCAGTATCGCTACGTCGACCTGCGCCGTCCGGCGATGCAGCGGAACATCATCACGCGGCACAAGATCGTGCAGGTGATCCGCGAGTACATGGACCAGAACGGCTTCATCGACATCGAGACGCCCTACATGGTGAAGTTCACCCCGGGCGGGGCGCGCAACTTCGTCTGCCCGAGCCGCCTCTATCCCGGGAAGTTCTTCGCGCTCGCCGAGTCTCCCCAGATCTTCAAGCAGCTCTTCATGGTGAGCGGCCTCGACAAGTACTACCAGATCGCCCGCTGCTTCCGCGACGAGGACCTGCGCGCCGACCGCCAGCTGGAGTTCACCCAGCTCGACGTGGAGATGTCCTTCGTCCAGCGCGAGGACGTGATGGCCGCGATCGAAGGCGCCGTGGCCGCCGTCTGGAAGCGGGTCGCCGGCGTCGAGGTGAATCTGCCCTTCACCCGGATGACCTACGACGAGTCCGAGCTCCACTACGGCACCGACAAGCCGGACCTGAGGTTCGGCCTCAAGATCTTCGACGTCTCGGGAGCCGTGAAGAACTCCGAGTTCAAGGTCTTCTCCGAAACGATCGCCAAGGGCGGCGTCGTGCGCGGCCTCTGCGCGCCCGGCGGCGGCGCCTTCTCGCGCAAGGAGATCGAGGGGCTCGAGACCTACTGCAAGGGCGTGGGCGCGAAGGGCCTCGTTTCGCTCAAGATCGACGAGCACGGCAGGCCGACGGGCCCCTCGGCCAAGTTCTTCAGCGACCCGCACGTCGCCGCGGTGATGGGCGCCTCGCAGGCCAAGCCCAACGACCTGCTGCTCTTCGTCGCCGACGAGGAGGACAAGGCGGCCAACGTGCTCGGCGGCCTGCGCCTGGTGCTCCGCGACAAGCTCAAGCTCGTGAAGGATGGGACCTTCAACTTCTGCTGGGTCGTCGACTTCCCGATGTTCGAGGTGAGCGAGGACGGCAAGGTCGGCGCGAAGCACCATCCCTTCACGTCGCCCAAGGACGAGTACATCGACATCCTCGAGAAGGAGCCGATGAAGGTGCGCGCGAAGGCCTACGACCTGGTGCTCAACGGCGTGGAGCTGGGCGGCGGGTCGATCCGCATCCACCGGCGCGACCTGCAGCAGCGGATCTTCAAGCTGCTCGGCCTGTCGGAGGACTACGCCCGCGACCGCTTCGGCTTCCTGCTGGACGCGTTCGAGTACGGCGCGCCGCCGCACGGCGGGATCGCGCTGGGCATCGACCGCCTCGCGATGCTCATCCTGGGGCTCGACAACATCCGCGACGTGATCACCTTCCCCAAGACGCAGGGCACGCAGGACCTCATGATGGGGGCGCCGGGAACGGTGACCGAGAAGATGCTGAAGGAGCTCCACATCCGCGTGGTGGAATAATTTCGGATTTCGGATTTCGGATTGAAGACGGACACAGGAAGATTCTCGGACCATTCGCAAGTCGGACTACGGAGGCCATCCAACCGTGGACGCAAAGGAGTTCAAATCTCGCACCATGAGATTCGGGCTGTCCATCATCGACTTGGTTGAAGCGCTTCCCAGAAAGGTCACTTCGGAAGTGCTGGGCAAGCAGTTGCTCCGGGCGGCGGTTTCGGTCGGTGCCAACTACAGGGCCGCGTGCCGTGCGAAGTCGTCCGCGGATTTCGTATGCAAGCTGGGAATTGTCGAAGAGGAAGTCGATGAGACCGCCTTTTGGCTCAAGTTATTGGAGAGACGGTCGTTAGCTGATCCCTCCAGGCTGAAGCCCCTCCGACAGGAAGCGGATGAACTTACGGCCATGGTGGTCGCTTCTATCCGTACCGCGAAGGGCGGCCGTTCCCGGTAGCGGGTGGCTGCTACAATCAGCAATCCGAAATCGTCACGGCTTCGCGGCCTGGAGGATCTCCTCGCCGAAGTTGTCGGCGCGCCAGCGGCGGATGTCGGGGATCGCCGCCAGGGCGGCCATGTCCGCGGGGTGATCGATGGAGATCCGCTCGATGAGACGCTGGGGGAGCAGCACGCCCGGCTCCAGGCCCGCCTTCTTTGCCGCGTCCACGCGCCAGGCTTTGATGCGGTCGACGCGCTTCGAGTAGCCGGGCACGGGCTTCGGCCGTTTCTGCCAGGTGCGGGTGGGGAGGTCCTGCTCGGCGACCGCCTCGCCGCGGCGGACGGCGGCCAGCAGATCGGGGGCGCGGCGGCCCTTCAGGTACGCGGAAAGGCCGCGGATCCTGGAAAGGCCCGGGGCGTCCTTGGGCCGTTGCTGCGCGATCGTGACCAGCGGCTCGTCGCCCACGATCTTGAAGAGCGGCAAGTCGGCGTTCCGCGCCCACTCGTCGCGCAGGGCGAAGAGCTCGCGCAGCACCGCGAGCGAGCGGCCGTCGAGGTCCCAGGCGCCCTTGGCCTTCAGGAAGTCGGAGGGCTCGCGGACCGGCGCGGGCGCCAGGCGGGCGAGCGCCTCGCCCTCCTCGCGGGCCCAGGCCTCGCGGCCGCGGGCGCGCAGCTCGGGGAGCAGGCGGTCTCGCAGGGCCACCAGGTGGGCGACGTCCTCGGCGGCGTAGAGCTCCTGGGGCTTGGTGAGCGGCCGCCGCGACCAGTCGCAGCGCTGGAGGCTCTTGGACAGCCTGACGCCGAATTCCGTCTCGAGCACCGCCTGGAGGCCCAGCTCGAGGCGGCCGGCGAAGCGGGCGCCCACCTGGGTGTCGAAGACCGACGCGAACTCGAACTTGAAGTCGCGCTTGAGGAGCATGATGTCGTTGTCCGCCCCGTGCAGCACCTTCTCGACCTTCGGGTCGGCCATCACGGGGGCGAGGGGGGAGAGGTCGGGCAGCGCGAGCGGGTCGATCAGCGCGGCGCGCCCCTCGGCGTCGGCGACCTGGAGGAGGCAGACCTTCTCAAAATAGTGAAAGAAGCTGTCCGACTCGGTGTCGAGCGCCAGCGACGGAGTGCCGGAGATCGAGCGGACGTATTCGCCCAGCTCCCCGGTCGTTCGAACCAAAACGGGCGGCGTAGTGATGGAAGTCGAGGATAGGCGGACGTCCACGGGCTGTCAAGCGGCGAGATCAGGTCCGCAGCTGCACGAGGCGCTTCACGATGTCGTCGAAGGGCGTGCCGGCCGCCAGGTCGTCGGCGAAGAGGCCGAGGGGGACGCAGACCGAGCGCGCGCGCGGCGGAGGCGCGTCCTTCAGGGTCACGATGAGCTTGAGGCCGCCGTCGTCGACGCAGACCATGCGGAGCAGGCCGCGGCCGGCGATCTGCGCCGCCGCCTCGTAGACCTTCTTCTGCGGGTCGCTCAGGTCCTTGTGGTTCTTGCGGGGGAGCCCCGGGGGGATCTCGGCCATGCCGGGCTGGTCGGGGAGGCCGCTCGAGGAGCGCAGGCTCGTATAGGCCAGCGTGATCGGCGCCGGCTCGGCTTCCACGACGCGGACCACGATGCCGCAGTTGCCGTCCATCGCGGTGACCTTGGTGAGGCCGAAGCCGCCGATCTCCTCCTGGGTCAGGTCGATCCCTTCGGCCTGGTCGGGGCTGGTGACGAGCACGGCGCAGAGTTCGCGCTCGCTGAATTTCTCGACATGGGCCTTGCAGCCGTCGGCGACCTTCCGGACGCTGTCCTTGAAGGTGGGCCCGGGCTCGGCGCCCTTCACGAGGATGCGCGCGAAGTCCGGCTTCTGGATCACCGAAGCGACCAGACCGCCGTCCTTGAAGATTCCTTTGAGTACCGTTTCGTCGCCCATGGTCCCCACCCTGCCTCGTTCAGCCGCCGAATGGTATCATACGAATCGTGAGGTTGCCGATTTTCTTTCTCCTGATCCTCGCATCGTGCGCGGGAGCCCCTGCGGCGCCGGCCAGGCCGCTGCGCGATTTCCGCGGCATCATCCACTGCCATTCGAAGTTTTCGCACGACTCGCAGGGGACCTACGAGGAGATCCTGGCGGCGGCGAAGGCGGCGAAGGTCGACTTCATCTGCATGACCGACCACCCGCCGAAGGACGACAAGGGCCGCCCGCTGCGCGAGGGCTGGACGGGGATCCACGACGGCGTGCTCTTCATCCAGGGCGCCGAGTACAGCGACCAGATCCTCGCGCTGGGGATCCGCGAGCCGATCTCCGGGAAGGACCGGCGGGGGACGATCCGGGCGATCCACGAGCAGGGCGGCGTGGCGATCGCCTGTCATCCCGAGGAGATCGACGACTGGGACGCCTTCGCCGAGGCGGACGGCATGGAGATCTACAACGTCCACGCCACGCTCAAGCGCAAGGCGAAGGATCCGAAGTTCATGCTCCAGGTGGCGAAGAAGCTCAAGGAGGATCCCGAGAACTCGTTCCAGCTCTTGAAGGAGATGGACCCCGCCATCCTGTCCCGCTACGACGAGATCAACAAGAAGCGGCAGTTCACGGGCGTCGCGGGGAACGACGCCCATCAGAACGTCAGCTTCTTCGGATACCAGCTCGATCCCTATCCGCGCGCCTTCCGCTTCGTGACGACGCACGTTCTCGCGCCCGAGTTGACGCAGGAGGCCGTGCTCGAAGCCCTCCGGAAAGGTCGCTCCTACGTGGTGTTCGAGGGATTGAAGAGGGTGACCGGGGACGGGGGATGGAAGCAAAGGGTGCGCACGATGCCCAACAACGACTTCACGATCGCCTGGGCGGAGGAAGGCGAGCCGCCGCGGACGCGCCACGTGCTCTGGCTGATGACCCAGCTGGGACAGCAGGAGTGGGCCTACCTGGACTACGGATACCCCGCCGAGGAGCGGCCTTGACTCGGTTTCCCTGATGCAGTAGGATTCCCCTCCCTTATGGCGGTGAAAGTCACTCTCCCCGACGGAACGGTCAAAGAATACCCGGACGGCGCGAACGCCCTCCAGGTCGCCGAGTCCATCTCCAAGGGCCTCGCCAAGGTCGTCGTCGCGGCGAAGGTCAACGGCGAGATCATGGACTTCCACCGGCCCCTGCCGCAGCAGTGCACGGTCCTCCTCGTCAAGGAGGACTCGCCCGAGGGGCTCGACGTCATCCGCCACTCCGCCGCCCACATCATGGCCGGCGCCGTCAAGCGGATCTACGGCGACAAGGTCAAGTTCGGCTACGGCCCGCCCGTCGAGGACGGCTTCTACTACGACATGGAGTTCCCCGAGGGGGTCAAGGTCTCCGAGGACGACCTCGGCAAGATCGAGGCCGAGTGCAAGAAGATCATCGAGGCGAACTTCCCCTTCGAGCGCAAGGACCTGCCGAAGGACGAGGTCCTGGCCCTCATGCAGAAGACGGGGCAGGGCTACAAGGTCCAGACGATCACCGAGAACATCAAGGACCCGACCGCGTCGATCTACACCGACGGCGACTTCACCGATCTCTGCGAAGGGCCTCACGTGCCTTCGACCGGCCGCGTGAAGGCGATCAAGCTCACGAAAGTCACCGGCGCGTACTGGAAGGGCGACCAGAAGAACGCGATGCTCACCCGGCTCTACGGGACCGCCTGGGCCTCGCAGAAGGCGCTCGACGAGTACGTGAAGCGCGTCGAGGAGGCGAAGAAGCGCGACCACCGGAAGCTCGGCCAGGAGCTGGAACTCTTCATGTTCCACGAATGGTCGCCCGGCGCGGTCTTCTTCCTGCCCAAGGGCGCGATCGTCTACAACGAGCTCATGGCCTTCATCCGCGAGGAGTACCGCAAGCGCGGCTTCCAGGAGGTCGTGACCCCGCAGCTCTACAACAAGGGGCTCTGGCAGCTCTCCGGCCACTGGGACCACTACCAGGAGAACATGTTCCTCCTCGACATCGACGAGGACAAGTTCTCGCTCAAGCCCATGAACTGCCCGAGCCACGTGCTCATGTTCAAGCACCGCACCCGCAGCTACCGCGAGCTGCCGATGCGCATCGCCGACTTCTGCCCGCTGCACCGCAACGAGGTGAAGGGCGTGCTCTCGGGCATGACCCGCGTGCGCACGTTCGAACAGGACGACGCCCACATCTTCTGCACCGAGGAGCAGATCGGCCAGGAGATCGCGGGCCAGATCGACTTCGTCAACCGCGTCTACGCCGAAGTCTTCAAGATGCCCTTTCAGGCCAAGCTCTCCACCCGGCCCGAGAAGTTCCTGGGGAAGATCGAGACCTGGAACGCGGCCGAGGCGGCGCTCGAGAAGGCGCTCAAGGACAACAAGGTCTCTTACACGATCAATGCCGGCGACGGGGCCTTCTACGGCCCGAAGATCGACTTCGACATGAAGGACGCCGTCGGCCGCAACTGGCAGCTGTCGACCATCCAGCTCGACTTCCAGCTCCCCGTCCGGATGGGTGCGGAGTACGAGGGCCAGGACGGCGTGCGGCACCACCCCGTCATGATCCACCGGGCGATCCTGGGGAGCCTCGAGCGCTTCATCGGCGTGCTGACCGAGCACTACGGCGGCGAGTTCCCGCTTTGGCTCTCGCCCGTCCAGGCCTCGGTCGTCGCGGTCTCCCCGGTCACGGACGAGATCGCGGCCTACGCGAAGAAGGTCCACCAGAAGCTGCTCGACGCGGGGCTGCGGAGCGAAATTGATTTGTCCGACGCGAACATATCCGCTAAGATCAAGGCCCGCGAACTCCAGAAGATTCCGTACATGGCCGTTGTGGGGGCCAAGGAGGCCGCGGCCGGCACGGTGGCGGTCCGGGAGCACAAGAAGGGCAACCGGGGCGTCGTCGCGGCCGATGATTTTGTGTCTAACCTCAGGAGGGACGTTGCCGCCAGGACGAGCACCCTTTAGACGGGACCCGCCGATTTCGAAGGACGAGCACCGCATCAACGACCGCATCCGCGTTCCGCGGGTGAAAGTGGTGGACGAGAACGGGGTCATGCTGGGCGAGATGCCCACCCTGCAGGCGCTGCAGATCGCGCGCGAGCGCGGGTACGATCTCGTGGAGGTGGCCGCGGAGGCCCGCCCGCCGGTCTGCAAGCTCCTCGATTACGGCAAGTACAAGTACGAACAGAAGAAGAAGCAGAATAAGTCGAAGGCGAAGCAGCACGTCCAGCAGGTGAAGGAAGTCCGGCTGCGCCCCCTGACGGGCGAGCACGACCTGCTGACGAAGCTGAAGAAGGCCCAGGAGATGCTCCTGGAAGGCGACAAGGTCCTGATCACGATCTTCTTCCGCGGCCGCGAGCAGGCGCACAAGGAGCACGGCCGCCACATGATGGAGAGGATCAAGAAGGAGCTGGACCCCGTCGCGAAGGTGGAACACGAGGTTTCGATGACCGGGCCGCGGATGCAGATGACCTTTCTGCCGAAGCCCGGCGCGAAGGCCCCGGCGCCGAAGCCGGCCCCGAAGGCGCCCGGCGAGGCGGCCGCGGCGCCCGTCGAGGGAGGCCCGCCCGCGGCGGGGCCTTCCGGAAGTCCGGCGCCCGTAGCGCCCGCACCGGCCGCGCCGCCGACGGCGGCGGCGGCCCCAGCGCCCAAAGGAGAAGCGACCAATGCCTAAGATGAAGACGAACAAGGGCGCGAAGAAGCGCTTCAAGGTGACGGCGACCGGCAAGGTGCTGTTCCGCCCCGCCGGCAAGCGGCACATCATGTCGGGCAAGGCGTCCAAGCGCCGCCGCCAGATGCGCCGCTGGCGCCAGTTCGAGGGCAAGCACGACGCCAAAGACATCCGGATCATGTTGCAAAAGTAGGATTAGGGAGCTGCCATGCCTCGTGTAAAGAGCGGACCGTACCGCAAGCAGAAGATCAGGAAGATGCTCCGCCGCGCGAAGGGCTTTCGCGCCGGCCGGAGCAAGCTGAACCGCGCGGCCCGCGAGGCCGTCATGCGGGCCGGCCAGTACGGTTATTTCGGCCGGAAGAACAAGAAGCGCGACTACCGCGGGATGTGGATCGTCCGCATCAACGCCGCCTGCGACCTGCGCGGGATCCCGTACCACCGATTTATGAACGGGCTCCGCACGGCCAAGGTGGAACTGAACCGGAAGGCCCTGGCGGAACTGGCGCTCTCGGATCCCAAGGCCTTCGACGCCCTGGTGGAGACCGCGAAGAAGGCGCTCGCGTCCAAGCCCGCTCCGGCGGCCGCCGCCAAGAAGTAGACCGGCGCCCAGAGGGAACTCCGAGGCCATAGGGAAGACCTATGGCCTTTTTTCTATCCATGAGTCTCGAAGATAAAATCAAAGAAGTCCGCGAGAAGTTCGAGAAGGACGCGGCGGCGCTGCCTCTCGAGCAGCTCAAGAACCGCTACGTCGGCCGCGACGGCGCCGTCCGCGAGCTCTTCGGCCTCCTCAAGACCGTCCCTCCCGCGGAAAAGGGCGCCGCGGGGCAGCAGCTCAACGCGCTCAAGGCCGACCTGGAGAGGCGCGTGGAGGAGCTCTCGAAGACCAAAATGGCCGCCGCCCCGAAGTCGGCGGTCGACCTGACCCTGCCCGGCCGCGCTCCCGAGCTGGGGCGCCGCCATCCGATCTACCGCACCTGGGACGAGATCGCCCGCGTCTTCACCAAGCTCGGGTTCGACATCGTCTATGGCCCCGAGATCGAGACCGAGGAGAACAACTTCGAGGCGCTCAACATCCCGATGGACCACCCGGCGCGGGACGGCTTCGACACCTTCTACATCGAGGCGCCCTACCTGGTGCGGTCGCACACCTCGCCGGTGCAGATCCGGACGATGAAGCAGCGCCAGCCGCCGATCCGCGTGATCGCGCCCGGCAAGGTCTTCCGTCCCGACAAGCCCGACGCGGGCCATTCGCCGATGTTCCACCAGATCGAGGGTCTCATCGTGGGCCCGGGCATCACCTTCGCCCACCTGAAGGGCGTGCTCGACCTCTTCGCGAAGTCGATGTGGGGCGAGAAGACGAACATCCGCTTCCGCCCGAGCTTCTTCCCCTTCACGGAGCCGAGCGCCGAGGTCGACGTCTCCTGCTTCATCTGCGGCGCCAAGGGCTGTCCCGTGTGCAAGGGCTCGGGCTGGGTCGAGATCCTCGGCAGCGGCATGGTCCATCCCAAGGTGCTCGAGAACTGCGGCATCGACGCCGAGGCGAACACCGGCTTCGCCTTCGGCATGGGCGTCGAGCGGATCACGATGCTGAAGTACGGCATCCCGGACATCCGCCGCTTCTACGAAAACCATTTTGCGTTCCTGAGGCAGTTCTAGATGAAAGTTCCGCTGTCCTGGCTGAAGGAGTACGTCGACGCGCCCGCGTCGCCGCAGGAGCTCGCGAAGCTCCTCGTGATGGCGGGGGTGGGGATCGAATCGATCGAGGGCGACGTCCTCGACCTCGAGATCACCGCCAACCGCGCCGACCTGCTCTCGCTGCTCGGCGTGGCCCGCGAGACCGGGGTCAACCTGCGCAAGCCCGTCCGCGTGCCCGAGATCAAGTTCCTGGACTCGGGCGAGGACCTTTCGAAGTCGTTCGCGGTCGAGGTCCCGGCGCGGGAGCTCTGCCCCCGCTACACCGCGCGCGCGGTGCTGGGGGTCAAGGTCGGCCCCTCGCCGTCGTGGCTGGTCCAGCGGCTCGAGGCGGCGGGCATCCGCTCCGTCAACAACGTCGTCGACATCACCAACTTCGTCCTCCTCGAAAGCGGACAGCCGCTGCACGCCTTCGACGCCCGGCTCGTGCGGGGGAAGAAGATCGTCGTCCGCCGCGCCAACGCCGGCGAGAAGATCGTCGCCATCGACGGGAAGGAGTACGGGCTCACGCCGGACAACCTCGTGATCGCCGACGCGGAGCGGGCGGTCGCGATCGCCGGGGTGATGGGCGGCAAGGAGAGCGAGATCAGCAACGCGACGGTCGACGTCCTGATCGAGAGCGCCCAGTTCGATCCGGTCTCGATCCGCCGCACGGCCCGGCGGCTCGGGCTTTCGAGCGATTCGTCCTACCGCTTCGAGCGGGGCGTGGACCACGAGACGGTCGACTGGGCCTCGCGCCGCGCGGTCCAGCTCATCTTCGAGCTCGCGGGCGGCAAGCCGATGGGCGGCGTGATCGACGCCAGCGTCTCGCGCCCGATGCGAGCGACGGCGAAGGTCCGTCCGGCGCGGATCGCGCAGGTCCTGGGGATGGCCGTGAGCCCCGCGCGGGTCCGGGAGATCCTGGCCGGCCTGGGAGCGGAGATCGCCGGATCCGACGATCAGCTCCAGGTCACCGCGCCCCGGGGGCGCCGCGATCTCAAGATCGAGGTCGACTACATCGAGGAAGTCGCGCGCATCGAGGGCTACGACAAGATCCCCTGCGACACGAGCTTCGGGCTGCGGGTCGCCGCCGACAACCCCGAGGACCTGGTCCGCGAGGAGGCCCGCGCGACCCTGGCGGGGCTGGGCGGCTACGAGGTCCTGACCTGGAGCTTCGCGGAGGCGAACACGCCGAACCGGATCCCCTTCTGGACCTCCGGCGCGCCGATCCCGCTGCGCGATCCGCAGGGGAACGTCGACCGCACGCTGCGCGAGTCGCTCGCGCCGCGGCTGCTCGAGGTCCTGCAGGTCAACGAGAACTACAAGGAGCCGCTGCGGCCGGTCTTCGAGATCGCCCACCTCTACCGACGCGACGGCAGGGCCTACGGCGAGAAGAACGTGCTGGCGATCGCCGCCCCGGGCGACCCGCTCGGAGTGAAGGGGCTGCTCGAGACCACGCTCGCGCGGATCGGCCTCGCCTTCGAGCTGGCGCCGGCCTCGCTCGCCTTCCTGGAGGCCGGAACGGCGGCCGAGGTGAAGATCGGCGGCGCGGTGGCGGGCTACCTGGGCCAGGCCGCCGCCGGGCTCAGCGAGCTGCGCGCTCCCGCCAGCGTCGCCGAGATCGATTTCGACGCGGTCGTGAAGGCCGCGCGGCTCACCCGGCCCTACAAGGACT